>JAFTUB010000171.1 GCA_017466495.1 Clostridia bacterium | reverse complement strand
TTATAAAATTGAGTGTACCCCCCCCCCCCGCAAGGACTTTTCCCGCATTTGTGCACGCAAAAATCGCAATTTTTGTCATTTTCGTTAAAAATTGTCAAAATTATAACAGTTTATTCTGTTGATTTTGTTGACTACGTGAAAATTTTTGCGCAAACTGTCTGCGTTTTTGGCACCCGGAGGGAACGTTTTGCTGAAATTTCTTGTTCTTCCCACGGGGCAGAAAGGAGGAGGTTCACGGCAGATCCCTCCCTCTTCCGCCGGGAAAGATGTGTAAAATAAGTGTAAAAAAGCCCACAAAGGCTTTGACAAACGGAGCGGGGTCGGGTATAATAAGGGTAACTGTAAAATCTACCGCAAGAAAGGATAGCGCCATGTCCGCAAAATACACAGTCGGTATTGATTTCGGCACCCTCTCGGGGCGTGCTGTTCTGGTCGATGTGGCAAACGGCCGCGAGGCAGCCGACTGCGTGATGGATTACCCCCACGCCGTCATCGACACCACCCTGCCCGGCACCGATCTCCGCCTTCCCCCCGATTTCGCTCTGCAGCACCCCCAAGATTACCTGGATGTGCTCTTCACCGTGGTTCCCGGCGTGGTGAAAAAGTCCGGGGTGGATCCCGCCGATATCATCGGCCTGTGCATCGACTTCACCTCCTGCACCCTTGTCCCCATGGATGAAGCCGGCACTCCCCTCTGCTTCTTCGATGCGTTCAAGCAGAACCCCCATGCCTATGTGAAGCTGTGGAAGCATCACGCCGCCCAGCCCTATGCCAACCGCATCAACGCTATCGCCGAGGAGCGGGGCGAGGGCTGGCTGGCCCGCTACGGCGGCAAGATCTCCAGCGAATGGCTCTTCCCCAAGCTGTGGGAGATCGCCGACTGCGCCCCCGAAGTGTGGTCCCGCATGGCCTACGCCATTGAAGCCGGGGACTGGCTGTCCTGGATACTCACCGGCAACCGCACCCGCAACCTGGTAGTCACCGGCTACAAGGCCATCTACACCCCTGAGGAGGGCTTCCCCTCCCCCGAATTTTTCGCCGCCTGCGCCCCTTGCCTGGCTGATGTTTACGACAAGCTGGATCTGGAGGGTACCCCTGTGGTGGCGGCAGGCACTGCGGTGGGGACTCTCCTCCCCGAGATGGCAGAGAAGCTTGGCCTCTGCCCCGGAATCGCCATCTCCGCTTCCACCGCCGACGCCCACGTGGCCGCACCCGCTCTGGGATGCTGCCGTCATGGGGATATGTTCGGCATCTTCGGCACCTCCGCCTGCTTCATGGTGCAGGCGAATGAATATCACGAGGTGCCCGGTATCTGCGGCGTGATTCCCGACGGACTGATGCCCGGTACATACGGCTATGAGGCAGGGCTCTGCTGCCTGGGCGACCACTTCGCCTGGCTGGCCGCACAGGCGCCCGCCGAGTACAAGGCCGAGGCCGAAGCACGGGAGATCCCCGTGATCCGTGTGCTCATTGAGCGTGCCGCCCGTCTCGCCCCCGGTGAGAGCGGCATCCTCGCCCTCAACTGGTGGAACGGCAACCGCTGCATCCTGGTGGATTCCGATCTGTCGGGACTGTTTGTGGGCATGACCCTGCAGACCCGCCCGGAAGAGCTGATGCGTGCCCTCATTGAGGCCACCGCCTTTGACACACGCCTGATCTTCGACAACTTTGCTGAGCACGGGATCCCCGTCCATCGCTTTGTGGCGGCCGGCGGCATCGCCCGGAAGGATCCCTTCACCATGCAGCTCTACGCCGACGTGCTGGGCATCGACATCCGCATTGCCGGTTCCACCCAGATTCCGGCGCTGGGCAGCGCCATCTATGCCGCTGCCGCGGCGGGCAGTGCTCGGGGGGGATACGATTCCCTCTCCTCGGCGGTGGACGCCATGCAGAACGTCAGCGACACCGTCTACCACCCCAATCCCGAGGCCACTGCGGTGTACGACCGACTCTACGCCGAATACCTCCGCCTGCACGATTACTTCGGACGAGGGGAGAACGATGTGATGAAGCGCCTGCGGGCCATCCGCACCGAAGCGGTGAAATAATTCCCACCACAAAAGGAACCGATCATGAAAGAATCCACACGAAAAATCGATAATGCCTTAGCCCGGATCTTCACCGTCATCGGCAAGATTCTCAAGTTTACCTTTTACGCCCTCATCATCGGCATCAACGGCTTTCTGATCTTCCGGATGCTGTCCGCAGGAGATCCCACCGTCATGGAGACTATGATGGTCAACGACCGTACCGCCGCCCTCTGGCAGGAAAAAGGCGAGGAAATGGTGGTGCTGACCCAAAAGCAGTATCTGCTCAGCGAGGACGGCCGCTTTGCGCAAAGCAATCTCCGCTGGCTGCCCGACGCCAATCAGCTGCAGATCACCGTCCGCTACAACAACAGCACGGTGAAGGGGCTGGTGGAGGACTTCCTCATGCCCGAGACCACCGAGGAAGATGAGGAAGTGGTCATCCCCGAGCCCCCAAACGATGACGAGGATCTCTTTGACATCACGCTGGTGAAGGTAGTCACCCTCACCGAGGAAGAAAAGGCGGCACAGGACAAGGAAGCCCTGGAGGAGGATGCTCTGGGGGATGAAGGGGAATCTGCCCCCCTCCGCCATGAAGTGCGCTACACCTACTCGGCCTCCCTGCCCGCCGAGAAGCTGATGTACAACTACCGTCGGCTGATCTTTGACGACATTGATCTTTCCGATGCCGCCGAGCTGTATCTGGAGTTTTACTATCGGGATGCGGTGGACTACGCCGCTGAGCCCTACACCGAGCTGCTGATCTGGCACTCCGCCACCACCGATCGCCCCTACGAGTTAACGAAACACGACATCAAGGCCCTGGAGGGGGGCGTGGTAAACTATGATTGAGCGCACCCTCTGCCGTTGTACGCCCCCCGCGCCCCGGCGGCTGCCCACCGTACTTCTCTCCGCCGCCCTCATTGCCCTGGGGCTGGGGCTGTGGATGGGGCTGCCCACCGCCGGGCCGTGGGCCATTCTGCGGGTACTCTCCCTTGCTGTGGTTACGGCGGGGCTGTATGTGGCCCTGCGGTGGTGCTTCCGCAGCTATGTCTACACCCTGGAGCAGCATGAGGATGGGCACATCGACTTTGCCGTCACCGAGCAGAACGGCCGCCGGCAGATCACCGTCTGCCGGGTGAGCACAGCGGAGATGGTGTCCCTTGTCCCCGCTCCCCGAAAGCTCCCCGCCGGCCCCCGCTACCACTACTGCAATTCCCCTCGTCCCCGGGATGCCTTTCTGCTGACCCTGGGCGAGAATCACGGCAGCGCCCGCATCCTCTTCACCCCCGATGAAACCATGCGGAAGCTCCTGCTTTCCCTGCTGCCCCGGGAAAATGGGGAATTTTTCTCATGATTTGGTACAAATGATTGAGAAAAGCCCTTGACAAACCGGGGAAAATAGGGTATAATAAGTCTCGCGGGTTTCTGAGACGGCCGCCCGCGAGTATGTGGAGAAGTACTCAAGTTGGCCGAAGAGGCGCCCCTGCTAAGGGTGTAGGCCGGGTTAAC
>JAFTUB010000014.1 GCA_017466495.1 Clostridia bacterium | reverse complement strand
TGCGCCTCCTTCACGGCGGCTTCGTCGTAGGCAGGGGCTTCCCGCTCCTCAACGGAGATGGCATCCACCGGGCAGGCGGGCAGGCAATCGCCCAGGCCGTCGCAGTAATCCTCGCGAGTCAGCTTAGCCTTACCGTTCACCATTTCAATGGCCCCTTCATGACAGGCCGCCGCGCAGGCGCCGCAGCCGTTGCACTTTTCTTCATCGATTCGGATGATTTTTCTAATCATAGGAACCTCCCATATGTTTTTCCGATTTTTCCTTTTTTATGCAGGAACATCGGGAATTTGCTCTTGCTTTTATGACACAATTATAGTATAATTTAAGCGTAAAGTATGTTGAATTTTCAACGGAATTGAGAAAAAAATGAAAAAATATTTGGAAATTTTACTGCAGTGTCCCCTGTTTTCGGAAATTGCCCCCGAAAATCTGACAGTGATGCTCACCTGCCTCGGGGCGCGGATCGAGCATTTCGACAAAAAGTACACCATCCTGGCCGAAGGAAACCCCGCCAAATACATCGGCATTGTGCTGACCGGCTCGGCGCAGATGATTCGGGTGGACTATTACGGCAACCGCAGTCTGCTAGCCGAGATCGAGCCAACTCAGCTGTTCGGCGAAGCCTTTGCCTGCGCCGAGGTGTCCTCTGTCCCCGTCACCATTGTGGCCACCGAGCCCTGCGATGTCATGCTGGTGGAGTGCGATCACGTTCTGCACACCTGCACCAATCACTGCACCTTCCACCAACAGCTGATTTTCAACCTCATGAAGGCCCTGGCCGCGCAGAATCTGCAGTTCCACCAAAAGCTGGAGATCACCTCCAAGCGCACCACAAGGGAAAAGCTCATGACTTATCTGGACCGGCAGGCACAGAAGCATAAAAGCGCCGAATTTGAGATTCCCTTTGACCGGCAGGAGCTGGCAGATTATCTGGAAGTAGACCGCAGCGGGCTCTCGGCCGAGATCAGCAAGCTCCGCCGGGAGGGCATTCTCGACTGCGAAAAGAACCGCTTCATCCTGCTGTAATCCCCCAGTCCCACGCGAAAGGAGCGAAATCAAACCGTGTCTTATCTCACCCCCCATTTTTACGAAGTAGAGCGTCAGCTCGGCCTGCCCCAAGAGGCCACCGCAGCCCTGGAGGCCGCCGCGGCAAAAATCGAAGCCTACCCCCGGGCGCGGGAAAAGTTCGATGCCCTGCTCGAGGCTCATCTCTTCCCTGCGGCACGGGACTTCAAGGCCTGCTTCGCCGCCCTGAAGAAGCTCTCCATGGGCTGCGGCATCAAGGCCTACACCCTCAACTTCGTCTTTCTCATTGTCGCCGCCGAGATCATGCACACGCGCTACCGTGAGCGGGGACTTTCCGATGAACTCTTTTGGGACACCCTCATGGACCTCAAATACAAGCACCGGGAGTGTGTGAACTGCAAAGGTGTCCACGGTATCTTCGTCCCGGGCTGGTACCAGGGCTTCTATGCCCTGCGCCGCTTCGCCCTGGGGCGCTATCAGTACGACATGAACACCTTTGACAGGGCGGATTTCACCTCTGCCGCGGGCATCACCGTCAAAACCGGGGACAAGGTGCTGGGCATTCACATCCCCTCCTCTTTCGTTCCCCTCACCGACGAGGTGCGCGTGGACTCCCTGAAGCGGGCCTACGCCTTCTTCCCCGAATTCCGCCGCGGGGACGGGCTGATGATCTTTGAATGCAGCTCCTGGCTGCTGGATCCGAACTACAAGACCTTCCTGCCCCCCACCGCCAACACCATCCGCTTCATCGATGATTTCGAGATCACATCCTGCACCCCCTGCGAGAAATTCACCGATGCCTGGCGCATCTTTGACCGCTGGGGCTACCTCTCCCCCCGAAGCTGGCCCGAGGACAACTCCCTGCGCCGCGCCTTCAAGCACCATGTCCTCTCCGGCGGCAAGACAAGCCACGGCCACGGCATCATTGTGTTTGACGGGGAGAAAATTGTGCGGTAAGCCCACTTTACAGAGAACTTCGGCGAAGCCCTAAACAAGAAGGCCGACGCGTATAGCGTCGGCCTTCTTGTTCATCAAAATCAATTCTTATTCTCAGCAAGCCCCTCCAGCCACATCACCGCCGCTCGGTAGTAGTCCTCATTTCGGGCGCAGTCAAACCAAGCCCAACGGGGATTGGTGAGAAGGTCGCGTACATGCTCTGCGTCCCCGAAAACCTGGTGCGGAACGGTACCGAACAGCTTGTGTTTTTCGCCGTTTGGGTCGATGGCATAATTCCAGTCCCTGCTCACGCAAAGCCCTCCGAAAAGCGGCGATCCCATATCGAGGTATTCTTCCCTCAAGCCGTAATACCTCTGTAATTTTTCGATGGCAGAAAGGAATTCCGTCTTTCCCTCCTCTGTTTTCCCCATGCCGAACAGACAAGCCGCGTAGACAAACTGTTTGTAGGCATAGAAGGCAAGCCATCCGTCGGGGATCTGACCGTTTTTTCCAAAGGCCGCAATGGTGTCGAGAACAGCTTTGTGGTAAGTTCCCTTTTTCTCGGGACCTGCGCTGTCAGGATACCGCACATCAAGTTGGTTGGCAAGCGTTTCAAGATGACTGAGACCGACATAAAGCTGATGTTTGGCTGTGTCGCGGACAATGAAGCGCTGAAGCGCCATATTTCTGCGTGTATGCTTGGTGTGATAAGGTGCCAATTTCAACCATTCATCCAGTTCCTCGTCCCGGCAGGCTTTCACCATATATTGTATGGCCAAATTCCGATAGGTAACATTATCCAGGAGTTTTTCTGCCGTGCCGCGGAGAAGAGATTCGTACTTGGTTCTGTGTTCCGGTGTGTCGATGATGTGCTGGGCCAAAATACCGCAGAGAATATATGCATAATACGGTTCATCGGGGTACCTTCGGCAATATTCGTTGACAAAGGAAATCTGTTCCTCACTCCCCTCTTTATATTCCCTGCGGAGCTGGTCAAAGCGCATCATAATCTCTTCTTTGCTGTCGTCATCATTCGATAACAGCTTATCGATGGTCACGCCAAAAAAATTGGCAATCGCAGGCAGTTGGGTAATGTCGGGATAGCCGTAGGCGCACTCCCATTTCGAGACGGACTGCGCGGATACACCCAGGGCCTCTGCCAGTGCCTCCTGGGTCAGATCACGGCTTCGGCGGAGCCGCCGAATATTTTCTCCGAAGTTCAGTTCCATATTTATGACCATTGCTTTCGCTTGGCGAAAGCTTCCTTTCTGTGGAATTGAGGCTGGTTTTGCCCGGCAAAATCGCCACCGTTTCGGTGGCGAAAGCCACAAAACACGTTTGAAAGATTTATCTTTCAAACTTTCCCCTCCAAAATGTGAATCAATGACACGGGCCCCTGTCTGCCTTTATTATAGCATGGGCAGAACGCAGGGTCAATAACCGCTCATTTGTGTCGGATTCCACTGTTTGGATAGTTTTCCGTCCATTGGTGGAGCCAAAGGCACACCTCAACAACACAAAAACCGGAGCTGCCGCTTCCGCGGCAGCTCCAGTTACTTATATGAAGAAAACGCTTATTTCCGCCAGACCATCTTATCCACCACGCCGGTGTAGGACTGAATGATCTTCACCACCTTGGCAGATACATTCTCCTCCACATAGTCGGGCACGGGAATGCCGTAGTCCCCGGCTTCATTCATGGCCACCGCCGTTTCCACGGCCTGCAGCAGCCCCTTCTCATCGATGCCCGAGAGAACAAAGCACGCCTTGTCCAGGGCCTCGGGGCGCTCGGTGGAGGTGCGAATACAAACCGCCGGGAAGGGCCGGCCGACGCTGGTGAAGAAGCTGCTCTCCTCGGGGAGCGTTCCGCTGTCCGACACCACCGCAAACGCGTTCATCTGCAGGCAGTTGTAGTCGTGGAACCCCAGGGGCTCGTGCCGGATCACCCGCTTATCCAGGGCAAATCCGCTGGCTTCCAGGCGATTTCTGCTTCTGGGATGGCAGGAATACAAGATGGGCATGTCGTACTTCTCGGCCATTTTGTTGATCGCCGTAAACAGGCTGATGAAGTTTTTCTCGGTATCGATATTCTCTTCCCGGTGGGCGGAAAGGAGAATATATTTCCCCTTCTCCAACCCCAGCCGGGCGTGGATATCGCTTGCCTCAATCTCGGCAAGGTTATTGTGCAGAACCTCCGCCATAGGCGAGCCCGTCACATAAGTGCGTTCCCGGGGAAGACCGCATTCGGCGAGATATCGCCTTGCGTGCTCCGAATATGCCATGTTCACGTCGGAAATGATGTCCACAATCCGGCGGTTGGTCTCCTCCGGCAGGCATTCGTCCTTGCATCGGTTGCCCGCTTCCATGTGGAAAATCGGAATGTGCAGCCGCTTGGCACCAATCACCGAAAGGCAGGAGTTGGTATCTCCCAAAACAAGCACCGCGTCGGGCTTGATTTCGACCATGAGCTGATAGGACTTGGCAATGATATTGCCCATGGTCTCTCCCAGGTCCGCGCCAACCGCATTCAGATAAACCTCCGGATCGGCAAGCTTGAGATCCCGGAAGAAGACACCGTTGAGGTTATAGTCATAGTTTTGGCCGGTGTGCGCCAGGATCGTATCAAAATACTGACGGCATTTGGTAATCACCGCGCTCAGGCGGATGATCTCCGGCCGCGTGCCGACGATGATCAGAAGCTTCAATTTCCCGTTGTTCTGAAAAGATGCTTTATTCTCCGACTGCATATTCATTCTCCTGAAAATCAATTTTTTTGCTTTGCCGCCGTTTGATCGCCCAACGTACTGCCCAAACCAGGCCAAACCCAATCAATGCCCCCGTGATATCGATGCCCACATCCGCCAGGCGAGAACTTCGCCCGGTAAACTGCTGAATAAACTCATCGGTGGAAGCAACAAAAGCCACATACAATAGGGCATACACAACCGCTGTCCTATGCTTGCACAGAAACGCAAGCAAGGTTACCAAAATCCCCAGCACACAAAATTCAAAGAGGTGCGCACCTTTTCTGACAATATAGTTCCAATCCAAGGTGTTATTGGGAAAGATTACCTCCGCGATCCTCTCCACAATTTCCATAATTACATCGCTGTCCGCCCGGGACTCCTCACCGTTTTTCAGGGAATTGGAGAAGATAAACGCCGTGCAAAGGAGGATCAACACCACAAGCAAAACGATTCTGTGGGAAATTTTGTTCATTGCGGCGCGACCACTTCAAAGAAAGTATCGGGGTGATCGGGATCAAACTGCTCATTTGCCCACATCACCGTCACAAGATTTTCGGTATCGGACAGGTTGATGATGTTGTGGGTGTATCCGGGCAGCATATGGACGGCCCGGATCTTCTCACCCGAAACCTCGAAATCAAACACCTCGTCCGTGCCGATTTTTCTCTGCTGGATGAGGCCGTGCCCGCTGACCACAATAAAGAATTCCCATTTCGTGTGATGCCAGTGCTGTCCATTGGTAATGCCGGGCTTCGAGATATTCACGCTGAACTGCCCGCATTTTTCGGTTTTCATCAGCTCGGTAAAGCTTCCTCTCGCGTCCTCATTCATCTTCAGATCAAAGGCAACCTTTTCCGCGGGAAGATAGCTGAGATATGTGCTGTACAGCTTTTTGGCGAAGGAATCGTACGGGATTTCGGGCATCACCAGTGTCGTCGCCTGAGCCTTGAACCGCTCAAGCAGATCCACAATCTCCCCCAAGGTCACCTTGTGTGTGGTGGGAGCGGCGCAGTACCTGCCGTTATCGCACAGAACCGTATTGATCCCGTCGAATTCGCATCGGTGCTCGATGCCATGGAGGGCATCGAGCATCTCAGACACGAGATCGTCAATGTAAAGCAGCTCCAACCGTACATTTCTGTCGCTCACCGTAATCGGCAGGTCGTGGGCAATATTGTGGCAGAAGGTCGCGACGGCGCTGTTATAATTGGGACGGCACCACTTGCCGAAGAGATTGGAAAATCGGTAAACCAGCACCTTCGCACCGGTCTCCCGGCCGTAGGCGAAGACAAGCTCCTCCCCCGCCCTCTTGCTTCTGCCGTAATCGCTGTCATAGCGCCCAATGCAGGTCGCCTGAATCGACGAGGAAAGCATCACCGGGCAACGGTTATGATGCTTTTTCAGCGTGTCGAGCAGCACCGAAGCAAAACCGAAATTGCCCTGCATAAATTCTTCTGGATTCTGCGGACGGTTGACCCCCGCAAGGTTAAAAACGAAATCCGCCTTTGCACAATATTCGTCCAGCAGTGCCGGATCCGTATCGACATCATACGCGTAAATATCCTCGATATGCAGATCCGGACGTGTCCGATCCTTGCCGTCACGAATATTGCGCAGTGCCGCAGAAAGATTTTTCCCGACAAATCCTCCTGCTCCGGTAATTAAAATATTCATTGTTTTCCCCCGAAAAGAAATTAGGGATTTACCCGCTGCAGCCATGCATCAAATGCCTCAACGCTGCCAAAGCTGCTCTGGAACGCCATCTGCAACTCACCGGGCAATGCAAGGAACTCGGCGTAGGTGTACTGCGAAGGCTGCTTGGCTCCCGGTGCTTCCCAGGGATACCCGCCGCCCGTTGTTCCGCCGCTCTGCGCTTTCTGCAGCCACACATCAAAGGCTTCGGGACTGCCAAAACTGCTTTGGAATGCCATCTGCTGCTCTCCGGTCAGGGCATTGAATTCGGCATAGGTGTACTGCGCGGGCTGCTTGGCTCCCGGCAACTCCCAGGGTAGTTTGCCCGCATCGGTCCCGCCGTTCTGCGCTTTCTGCAGCCATGCATCAAATGCCTCAACACTGCCAAAGCTGCTCTGGAATGCCAGCTGCTGCTCACCGGGCAATGCAAGAAATTCGGCGTAGGTGTACTGCGCGGGCTGCTTGGCTCCCGGCAATTCCCAAGGCAGCTTCCCGGCATTTTCTCCGCCCTGCACCTTGTACAGCCATGCATTAAATTCCTCCGTGCTGCCAAAGCTGTTCTGGAACGCCAGCTGCTGCTCACCGGGCAGCGCCATGTATTCTGCATAGGTATACTGCGAAGGCTGCTTGGCTCCCGGCAATTCCCAAGGCAATTTCCCGGTATTTCCGCCGCCCTGGGCTTTGGTCATCCACGCATCAAAGGCCTCCGTGCTGCCAAAGCTGTTCTGGAATGCCATCTGATGCTCACCGGGCAGGGCCATGTATTCTGCCCAGGTATACTGCGAAGGCTGCTTTGCTCCTGCAATTTCCCATGGGTATTGATTATTCTGTGCCCCCTGGGCGTTGGTCTTCCAAGTGTTAAATGCATCCGCACTTCCAAAGGCTGCGATGAACGCCTCCCGAAGCGATTCCGGCAGGTCCTCAAATTCTGCCCAGGTGTATTGCGAAGGCTTCTTTGCCCCCTCAATCTCCCACGGATATTTATCGTTACCCTGCATTTCCTGTGCTTTTTTCATCCAAACATTAAACGCATCGCCGCCGCCAAAGGTGGCAATGAATGCTTCCTTATGTGCCGCGGACAGGGCCTCAAATTCCGTCCAGGTATATTGCGGAGGCTGTTTTGCACCTGCAATTTCCCACGGAAGCTTTTTCGCATTCTCGGCTTCCTGTGCTTTTTCTTTCCAGTTGTTAAACGCAGCGGTGCTTCCGAAGCTTGCAATGAACGCTTCCTTATGGGCACCGGACAAGGCCTCAAACTCGGCCCAGGTGTACTGTGAGGGCTGCTTTGCCCCCAGCACTTCCCACGGCAGCTTATTGTTGTTCTGTCCCCCCTGGGCATTTTTCATCCAGTTGTTGAATGCTTCAATGCTCCAAAAGCTTGCGATGAATGCCTCTTTATGGGCAGAAGACAATGCCAGGAATTCGATCCAGGTATACTGCCACGGCTGTTTCGCCCCCCACATTTCCCAGGGAAGGATCCCCTGGCCGCTCTGACCGGGGAGTGTAGGAAACAGGCTTCCCCCCATATTGGGATTCCCGGGCGTCCACCCCGGCGTGGTGGTGCCGGAGTTCCCGGACCCCGACGGGGAGTCGTTATTGTTCCCGCCGGTCGTTTCCTCGGAGAAGTCAACCTTTTGGCGCATATCTTTATCCACAAGTCTGCACAGCACCGTTGCGGCGCTGGCGCGGTTCAGAGATTCAGACGGAAGAAACGTGCCCAACTCATCCACACCGCAAAGAAGGCCGTAGCTGAAGCAATCAAGCACGTAGGATTTGTAATAGTCACCGATCTTGGCATAATCGGGGATTTTCGTTGTTTTGATTCTCTGTGTGAGCTTCTCGCCGTTCTTCTCGACACAGCGCACCATAATCATGGCCATTTCCTCGCGGGTAATGGTCTGATCAAGCTTGCCGGAATCCAGTTCGTGATACTTGAGAATACCTTTTTCCATAGCAAAGAAATAATATCCGGTCCACCAGGTCCGGGTGTCATTCTTAATGTTTTTCGCCTGGGTGGGATACATGGCGCGCACAGCAGCGGTAACAAACTCCGCCCGCGTCATTTTCTTTTCCGGAGAAAACTCGCCCACACCGTTTACCGGCTCACGCGTTCCTTTGAATATCCCCGCCTCGGTCATGGCCATAATCGTTTCGTATCCCCAATATCCTTCGGGAACATCGGAATAGGTAATTCCGCTCGCAGCCGATATCGGTCCACACCAGACAGTTATAAAAACTGATAACATCAAAAATATGCCAAGGATTCTTTTCATCTTTGTTATCATCATCCGCCTCCTGATATTTTCTTTCGGGTACAATTATTCATTCTCATTTTACCGGTCAACCATTTTGACCAGCTCTTCCTGAATGTATGCCAAAGACGCAATTTTTTCCTTGGTTTCTTCCACCGTCAGAAGTCGGGTGTTGTTGGAATTAAACTCGGTCAAGGTATTTCGTTCTACATCACCCTTGGTAATGTATTTATCATAGTTGAGTCCGCGCTTATCACAGGGAACACGGTAGAAATTACCCATATCGATGGCATTTGCGCATTCCTCATTGGTCAGGAGTGTTTCATACATCTTCTCACCATGCCGGATGCCAATCACTTTGATGGCTTTCTTGTCACCACCGAACAGCTCACAAACCGCCTCCGCCTGTACCTGAATGCTGCAGGCAGGGGCTTTCTGCACGAGAATATCTCCATTCTGTCCGTGCTCGAATGCGAAGAGAACAAGGTCAACCGCCTCGTCCAGGGACATGATAAATCTTGTCATCCTGCCATCGGTGATGGTGATGGGGCCTCCGCTTTTGATCTGATCGATCCACAGCGGGATCACCGACCCGCGGGAGCACATCACGTTGCCATAGCGAGTACAGCAAACTTTAGTTTTTTCGGGATCCACCGTTCGCGATTTTGCCACGACCACCTTTTCCATCATTGCCTTGGAAGTTCCCATGGCGTTGACAGGATAGGCCGCCTTATCGGTGGAAAGGCAAACGATATTCTTCACCCCCGCCTCAATGGCGGCGGTCAGCACGTTCTCGGTGCCCAGTACATTGGTCTTTACTGCTTCGATGGGAAAAAACTCACAGGACGGCACCTGCTTGAGTGCCGCAGCGTGGAACACATAATCCACCCTGTGCATGGCATTGCGCACCGACTGAATGTCGCGCACGTCACCGATGTAAAATTTGATCTTCTCCGCCACCTGAGGCATTTTTACCTGGAATTCGTGGCGCATATCATCCTGCTTCTTCTCATCGCGGGAGAAAATTCGGATCTCCTTGATATCCGTGGCAAGAAAACGGTTCAGTACCGCATTACCGAAGGATCCCGTTCCTCCCGTAATCAGCAAGGTTTTGTTGGCAAACAGCGACATGATGCTTCCTTTCATACTGCGTATGATCAATATCTGATCGTACGGTCTTCCCCTGCACCTACACGGGTGCAGTAGATGGTTCTTGACTTTCTGTTGATGGTAACCACATCGAATGAGGTTTCGGTATCGGTCTGCATGGCTCTTTCAGGGGCAATTCCTGCGAGTTCATACCATTCATTGGCAGCTGCACCTGCAGACATAATCGTGATCAGCGGGCATGACAAGGTGCTCATATCCACGGAATCGCCATGAACATGACCGGCGAACATGGCAATCACTTCACCCTTCGCGTCTGTAAAATCAACGCTCAAGCTGCTGTTGCTCCAGCCATCAACGCCGTCGGAATAGCTTCCGACATAGGTCGTTTTATGGTTATAAGCATCAATGATGCCGATCAACTGGGCTTTATCCACCGTGTATTCAATATTGGGCGGCACATGGGCAGCAATCACGGCGCCATAGCCTTCGGGCATATCCAGTGCTTCATCTGCCAGCCAGGTAAGCTGCTCCTGACCGTAGCAGGAGGTTGAGAAACGGTTATTGGTTGCCCATCCGCTGCTATCCGCCGAATATTCACCGCCAAATTGAGAATTCAGGATAATAAACCGTGTTTTCTGCGCCTGATTGTCAATGTAAAAATAGGTTCCGTCTTCCGAGAAGACTCTTCTCGAATCAAGCGCCTGCCCTCTGAAATAGGTATTCCACATTTTTTCGGGCGTGAACTGTTTTCGATATTCCCCGGTTAAATCGCCATAGCAGCCATCGTGATTTCCCAAGGCCACCAAAAGGCGCTCTGTCCCCCACAGCGGCGCGAGGTGCACCGGCATCATCGCCTGTGCATCGATCAGTTCAGCTTCCGTATCAAGGGAGAACCGTGTTCCGATGTCGCCGGTCAGTACTGCAAAGGGGATATCGCAGTTATCCAGCATTTTTGCCATCAGCCGGCCGATATCGTCGGTCCTTGCCGAAACGTTGTCGGGAATATGGGTATCACTCGCCCAGACAAAGGACACGCAATCTTTCCCGCCTGCTGCCTGCAATGCCGCCACCTTCTTGGTTTTTTTCTCCATCATGCTCTCCCAATAGGCGGGGATTTCCGTGGTGGTCGTCAAGACAGGCTGCCCGGAGATCTCGTTCCGCGGGTCGTCATAATCGACATTGCCTTGATTTGGCCCCACTGTCGATGTGTCGGGGAAATACGTCTCCGCCACATACACAACGCCAATGAAAAGCACGATGGCAAAAAGCACCCACAGACTTATTTTGATCAGCGTTTTTCCGCTGACTCTCTTATCGATCCAAGATTGCATCCGATCCAACAGGGACTTTTTCTTCTTGTTATCGCGATTTTTATGACGCGACGAACGGTGCCCCCCGCGGTGCGAGTGAGCGCTGTGATGTGAATGGGAGCCATGATGCGAATGGGAAACGTTCCGCTCCTGATTTTCCCCCTCTGCGGATGCTCCGTTTTGCATATCAGTGACCTCTGCAGATTCTATTTTCTTTTCTTCCATTTTGTCCTCACCTGTTTCCCGATTTGTCCGTGTGATCGCGCACAAATCATGATTTCCGTCTCAGCCCAACATGACGAGAAAGCTGTCCGCCATACACCGCGGACAAATTTTTCCGTCAATACACCTTGGCGATCACACCGTAGTTCTTCTTCTTGTTGGTGTCATCCCCAACGTGATACATACCTTCAACCGTAAAGTCATCCCAGGGGTGCTTTCTCTTTCTGAGCAGGATCTGGAATGCGCGCAGTACGCTGCCCTGGCTAAACAGGAGAATTTTCTTGCCGGCATAGCACTCATTGATGAGATCCATCACATCCACACAGTTGGCAATCACCATTCCCCAGGAGGTTCCGCTGGGGGTTCTGGCAAACATATTGTTTTCCATCTCGCGGGCAATGAAGGTGGGATTGTACTGCAGTTCTTCAAAAGACTTGTACTCCCAGCCGGTATTGTCAATTCCATGCAGCTTATGTACTTTGATCGCCTCGAATTTCTGAGGGGTCTGCATAATCAGCTCTTTGGTATGGACAACTCTCGGGATCGGGCCATAGAGCGCAACATCAAAATCGTATGCGTCAAGCTCTTGGGCCTGCTTATGGGTGATTTCGATGCCAACATCGGTAAACCCGCAGTTATCCGATGTATCGCTCATGAACTCGTGCTTGGCAACCGCAATCGTTTCGGCATGACGGATCAGGTGAATCGACTCGCACTTCACCTCAGGAATGGTTGTCCCCTCAATATAATCGATCTTGCCGGTATCCTGATCCACAGCGATGCCCCATCTGAGCAGATTTTTGGTAATATGTACTCTCTCCGACATGGGAATGGTGTTAATATCAAACATGAATTTTGTTTCCTTTCGTTTTGATCACTTTTTTTATTCCTTTCCCCATGAACAGCGCATATGTCTTAGGCAGAAGGCGCTCAAAAACAATACAGAATATATTGATTGCAGCCAATGACACAATAACGGTCGCAAGAAAATTGGGAAGCGCCCAAAATCCGTTCTTTGGAAAAATAAGATAGAATATTTTATAAATGATGGCAGAGACATTTACATGCATAGCAAAAACAGCGAATGAACGTGCAAACATTGGACGAGGAGATATTCTGTCCATAAACAGATCCAAAACACTCCACATTGAGTATGCGGCCAACATAAGTATGACGATTTTTACGAACGGTTTGCCAAAATAATCACTTGTCGGCCAAATATTCTTGGCGGTTATATAGGCAAGAAGAAAGATTGCGGACAGGGATTGGCTCGTCTGACTGCTTTTTTGCGTAACAACCGCAAAATAATGTTTCCCGATAAAAGCGCCCAATCAGTAAAAGACAATCGCATCGTAGTTAAGTCTATAGCTGCCACCGATTTCGAAAATTGACAAAACTGACAGCACTACGGTTGCCGCTATCCCTGCTTTTTTGTTCCGGACAAGTAGGTCAAACACCGGTGACAACAGCACAAAAACGATAAGATAAAAAATATACCAAAATGGCAAATTGGATCCGAACAGAAAAATCCCTTTAGGCACGTTCGGAATTGACAATGAGAACATTTTTCTTCCGACAAACAAAGTGGAAACAGCAGTATATGAGCAAATGATCTCAAAAAGCATCCACAACGTATTCCAAATCAAATACGGAATGCACAGAGTAAAAAACCGTTTTTTTATCTTCGAAATATACTTCCCATTGTCATAGTCTCTGAAGAAAGCGATTCCGGACAGGATAAAATACATTGGCACCGCAAACCGGGTAATTGACTCTTTGAAGAAAAATGATAAATTTTGATTTAAAATTGCAATTGCATCATCCCCACCCAGGTAGGGAACGAATGATGATATGTGGATAAAGAAAACCAGAATACTCAGAACAAAAGATACAAATTCTTTTTTTCTCCAAAAATAATCCGTCTGTTTTTGATTCGCAAGTTTTTCCATGGAACTGTCCTCCATCAACGCACGGTTCCCGTCATGCAATACGGTTTGCTTACCTTCAAATTCCCGTTTTTATCTCTGCAGCAACCGAATTACCTTTTCGGTCAGTCCGTTCTCGATGATGTATTCGTACACCGCACGCGGAACCATGTCCTTCCAATCGGTACCGTCCACGATCTTCTGGCGGATCTCCGTGCTGCACATTTTCTTTTCTCTGTCGTCGAAAAGAACAACGGTTCCGTATCCCAGCTTGCTCAATCGCTCAAGTTTTTCATAGC
>JAFTUB010000170.1 GCA_017466495.1 Clostridia bacterium | reverse complement strand
CCGTGCGGTCTGCACGGCAATTCTTTTTTGCGGGGCGTTGTCCCGTGCCCCATTGGGGGAGCTTTTTGAAAAAGGCTCCCCCAAGCCCCCGCGAAAACTTTATAAATGGAAATCGTGTACTTTCGCAGAATGGGCGAAACTGTGGGTTGGGGGACTTCTCCGAACAATCGAGGGAAGGGAATTGATTTCATTTGCTGCTTGTGTTATAATTTTAACAAAGGAGGCGATGTCATGTTTATCCCGAAAATTCAAGTTGAGCCGCTGAAGCCGTTTTTTAACAAGAGGCTGATTTGCCGCTATCTCAGTCCCGAGAAGGCGGCCAACAAAACACTGCCGTTTGCCGAGAAGACATATGCCATGTATCCCGAGTTGCGTGGGGCGCTGGAGGGTAAAACCGAAGAGGAGCGAAAAGCCATCATCGAGCAGGCGGTGGAGGCTCGGCTGACGGATGCGGCCGAAGAAATCCAGAGAAGGGTAGAGTACTTCCAGGCAAAATTCGATGCTTTTCTTCCCGATTTTATTGCGGCACAGTGTGCGCTTTACCGTTATACATGGAAGGCCGAGCATCCCATCATCAACTGCTGGGTGGGATACATTCCCTTTTATCCGCGCAGCGCGGCCGCCCATTGGTTCTATGTGTCTTATCAGGATGAGGAGCGAGTGTTTGCGGGGGCGGTGCATGAGATCAATCACATGATCTTTTTTGAGAAATGGAAGGAGATGTGCGGCGGCGGGGATATGCCAGAGCCGGGGCATCCATCCCCTCTTTGGTATCTGCAGGAGATGATCGTGGATCCGACCCTGAATGATCCTGCGGTCAAGCCCTATACGCTGTACGAAAATCGTGCATATCCGCAATTTTATGCAGTCGAAATCGGCGGAAAGAGCATAATGGACCACTTGCAGGCAATGTACAATGCCAAGACCGGCATCGAGGATTTTTTGCACCGGGGATTGGCGTTTGTGGAGGACAATTACGCCGCCATCCACGGTGCCTGAACAAAGAGCAGCCGCGCCCATGGGCGCGGCTGCTCTTTTGCCGTCACAGATCACGGAAGTTCCGGATGCGGTGGAAGGTGGAGTAATTGGAGTCATGGAAGCTGTTGGCTCCGTTGAGGGCGGTGCGGCATAGGAAGATGATATCCTCCCCCTCAAAGAGGAAATCCACATACTGAAAGCCCACCGCGTTGGGATCAAGGTGGCGGTAGTCCAGCAGATCACAGGCTACCGACCAGTGCTCAAGATCGGGCGACACCATCAGGGAAAGGAGATTCCGCGCGCTGTTGGGGCAATCTCCGTACAGCCGGGAAGCAATGGAATAATACCGCCCCGATACCGCATCCCGCTTGATCATAAACTTGGAGAAGTTCGCTTCAAACCGGATAAGGCGGTCGAAGTCAAGGGGGGCATCGGGATCCTCGGTATTCACCCGATAGGCAATCACCGAGTTGCGCAAGCCAAAGCGCATGATGTCCAGCAGCGCACCGTCCGGTGTACACGCCAGCGTTCCCTCAATGGTCATGGTATTGGACTTCATGCCCTCCAGCGTCGGGACAAAGGGGGCAAAAGGCCGCGGCTCGCTGAAATGCCAGCTGGCGGGATCCAGCAGATCGGCATTCACATCGCAGGACATGACCATAGCCGCGTGGCCGTATGCCTTGTTCGCCCAAGCGCCCCATTCCAGCGTGCCGTAAAGCCGGCCGTTATGGATGAGCATATTCTGGGGATTCTTGTGCACGCCGCAGCTGCCGTTTTTGCCGTTTGCACCCCGCAGAAGGGCCACCGGCGCCGAAAAAGTTTTCCCACCGTCATCGGAACGGCCGATGAGCAGGTCGCCGTACTCGGTGGAGCAGCCCAGCATATACAGTTCCCCTCGATGAACGAAAAGCTTGCCCCAGAAGCAGGGCATCAGCTCACTGACATAGTGCCAGCTCTCCCCGTCATCGTCCGAGCGGAAGATAAGGGTCAGATTTTGGGGGTGTCCTCCGGCGTACACATCCATGGAAGCCAGCAGGAACCCATCGGGATGCCGGACAAGAGAAGGGGAACAAAGGTAGCGGCCCGAGAAGCTGTAGACCTCGTCTTCGGGGTGAAGATAGTTCACCACCGTTCCCACCGCGCACCCCGTCCTTGCCAGGCGGACGCGGCTGATTTTCCCCGGGGCGCTGACATAGAATTCGTAATCGGTTTCGGTGTCAAGCCCCACAATATCCCAGGCAGAGTCGCGGGTCTTGCCGGCAAGGATGAATTCCTCCTGTCCCTTCTGACGGCAGAAGACAGTGCATTCTTCCCCCACGTCCAGCCATTCCAGACAAATGGATTTTTCTCCGGGAGCAATGCGGCAAATATAAATGTCCCCCGTTTCCCCCAAAAGTGGACAATAGGGGGCATAACTCCAAGTGCTGCAGCCTTTCATACAATACCTCCGATTTGGTCCAATGGAAAGCTGATGCCCATATCGGAGCAATCCAATATGGGCATCGGTAAAAAATCAGTGTTTTCTGCGCTCTTCGCGGGTGATGCGGGCGCTGTTGAGCAGCACCGCAAAGGCACCGATGTTGTGCAGGAACGCGCCCACCAGGGCGGTGATGATGCCGAAGGCCGAGAGGAAGATCATGGTGAAGCTGATGAGGAAGGACATCACCAGATTCTGATAGATGATCCCCCGGGTTCTGCGGGCAAGGCGGATAATGAAGGGGATATTCTCCAGGTTATTGTTCATCAGCGCGATATCCGCCGACTGAATGGCGGTATCCGATCCCATGGCACCCATGGCGATGCCCACGTTGGCTTCCTTGAGGGCCAGGGCATCGTTGATGCCGTCGCCGATTACCAGCACGCGGGAGGCATTCTCGCCCTCCTCGCCGCGAAGATCACGGACGCGGGAAAGCTTATCCTCGGGCAGAAGCTGCGCGTAAGCCTCGTCGATGCCCGATGCGGTGCGGATCATCTCGGCTGCCGCGGCGCGGTCACCGGTGAGCATGACGGTTTTCTCGATGCCCAGGGTACGCAGCTCGGCAATGGCCTCGGGGGCCTCTTCCCGCAGGGTGTCATCGAAGCACAGACTGCCAAGCAGGCGTCCGTTCCGGGCAACCCAGTTGATGGTGCCCGCGTGGGCGGGTTCCTCGGGCAGAGCATAACCCATTTCGGTAAACCATCCGGTACTGCCAAAGCAGATCTCTTCGTCGCCGCGGGTGCCCCGCATTCCCTTGCCGGGAAGCTCGCGCACCGTCCAGTCGCGGTCGAAGGCGAGGGACGTGTCAATCGAGCTCATCACCGCCCGGGCAACGGGGTGCAGGGAGTCGCAGGCGAGTGCGGCGGCTGCCGCCATGATCTGATCGGCCTCCATTCCCTCGGTGGGGGTACAGCGGGACACCGACAGCACACCCTCGGTGACGGTACCGGTCTTATCGAACACCACCGTGTCGATCTCGGTGAGTTCTTCAATGAATTTGGAATTTTTGATCAGCACGCCTCGCTTGGTGGAAACGGCCAGGGCGGCGATCATGGGCGCCGAGCTGACCAGCATCTGTCCGCAGGGGCAGCTGACCACCAGAATGGCGATGGCCGCCGAAATGTCGGAATTGATCAGGGCTACCGCTCCCGCGATGGTAAGGATCAGGGGGATGTAGTACTGCATGAAGCGGTCCAGCAGACGTGACTCGGGGATGGAGATGGATTCGGACTTCTCCAGCATATCCAGGATCTTGGAGAAGGAGGTGTCCACATAAGTGCAGGTGACCTCTACCACCAGGACGCCGTCCAGGTTGATGGTGCCGGCATAGACATTGTCTCCGCTGCTCACGGCCTGGGGCATGGACTCACCGGTGAGGGATTTTTGGTCGATGTTGGACTCGCCCTGCACCACACAACCGTCCAGGGGGATGGCGGCGCCGGGCTTGATGACGATCTTCTGACCGGGGGTCAGGGTCTTGGCATCCACCACGGTTTCGGTGCCGTCCGCGCCCAGCAGAATGGCGGTGTCGGCCTGCATCCGACGCAGACCGTCGATGACCTCCCGGCCGCCCATGATACTGCGCTCCTCAAAGAAGTGCGCCAGATTCATGATCACCGGGATCAGAATGGCCAGCTGGTACTGCCCGTCAAAGAAGCAGGCAAGGATGG
>JAFTUB010000169.1 GCA_017466495.1 Clostridia bacterium | reverse complement strand
GTGCTCCAGCTTCACATGACCGCGGACATCGGTGAGGGGGATGGCGTTGTCGGCATCCACCGGCTCGGGAGCCTCGTCCAGCAGACGGAAGACGCGCTCGGCGGCTGCCAGGGCCGACTGCAGCTCGCTGAAGATATTGGCCATCTCGTTGATGGGGCCGGAGAAGCGGCGGGAGTACTGAATGAAGTTGGAGATGTCACCCAAAGAGAGGGCGGGGAAGGCGAGTGTGCCCACCGAGAACGAGCCGATCATGTAAAGGATGGAACCGAACATGGAGATCAGTGCCAGGGAAAGATTGTTGACGAAGTTGACGGTGGGACCGATCATGGAGCCCTGGTAATCGGCGTTGTAGTAGGCATTGACAGCATCGGTGTTCCGCTGATCAAAGCGGCCGATGATGACATCTTCCCGGTCGTAGGCCTTGATGGTCTTCTGCCCAGAGAGCATTTCCTCGGCGTAGCCGTTCAGCTCGCCCAGCTTGGCCGAGCGCAGCTTGAACAGGGGACGGATTTTCTTGGTCTTGTACTTGGTGAAGAGCACCGAGATGGGCACGGTGATGACGAACACCAGAATGAGCACCGGGGAGATGGAGAGCATCATCACAAAGGAACCCACCACCGTAATGACGCTGGCGCAGATCTGCAGCAGGTCATGGGAGAGAGACGCATTGATGGTGTCAATGTCGTAGGAGATGTGGGAGATGATCTCACCGGTGGCGGTTCGGTCGAAGTAGGAGACCGGCAGGCGGGTGAGGTGATCGAAAACCTGACGGCGCATGGTGTAGATGATGCGCTGGCTGAGGTTGATCATCAGCACCGAGAGGGAGTAGGAGAGGATGGCCGAGAGGGCGTAGAAGATCAGCATCAGTCCGCAGAAGAAGAAAACTTTCTCGAACACAACGGCACCCTTGCCCGGTTCAATGGCATCAATGGCCAGACCCGAGAGGCGGGGAGCCACCAGGGCAAGGAGGTTGGAGGTGATCATGAGCACGAAGGCTAAGAGCACCATCCATTTGTATTGGAAGAGGTAGCTGCACATCCGACGGATGACGCGGATGCGTGCCCCCTTCTCCAGCTTGACATCGGGACGGGCGCTGACATTGCTCATCTTGCCCCGTCCGCCCTGCATGGGAGACTTATTCAAGGATTGCACCTCCCATCTGAGAATCGCTGATTTCACGGTAAATGTCGCAGTCGGCCAGCAGCTCTTCGTGACTGCCCATGCCGATGATGCGGCCTTCGTCAATGACGAGGATCACATCGGCGTTCATCACCGAGCTGATGCGCTGGGCCACCACAACGGTGGTGGTGTGACCACCGAGATTTTCGGCAATGGCGCGGCGCAGGTTGGCATCGGTCTTGTAGTCCAGCGCCGAGGAGGAGTCGTCGAGAATGAGAATCTCGGGCTTGGCGGCCAGAGCTCGGGCAATGAGGGTACGCTGCTTTTGACCGCCGCTGATGTTGGTGCCCTTGGCGGTGAGCATATGGAGGTAGCCCTCGTCAAATTCTTCGATAAAGGGGGCGGCCTGAGCCAGCTCGGCGGCAAACTCAATTTCCTTTCGGCTCAGCTCGCGGCCGAAGGCGATGTTTTCCTCCATGGTCTCAGCGTAGAGGAAATCGTTCTGCATGGCCACGCCGAATTTGCGGTGCAGATCCCCCAGGGGGAAGGTGCGGACATCCTGCCCGCCGATGCGGACTGAGCCCTTATCCACATCGTAGAAGCGCATGAGCAGCTGAACAATGGTGGATTTGCCGCTTCCTGTGGCACCGATGATGCCCAGGGTTCCGCCGCGGGGGACGCGGAAGGAGATATCGGTGAGGTTGTTCTTGGTTTTGTTGTAGGAGAAGGAAACCTTGTCAAAGGTGATGTATCCCTCATCGCCGTCCCGCTTGCGGGGGTAGGTGTCGGTGGATTCCACCGTCAGGTCGGGCTCGATTTCCAGCACCTCGGCAATGCGGTTGGCGGATGCCGTGCCCTTGGAGAGCATGACAAAGATGCGGGTGACGGCCAGCATGGCGTTGGAGATCATGGTGAAGAAGGACATGAAGGCGATGATGCTGCCGGGGGCGCTGGCACCGCCGTTGACCCGGAAGGCGCCGACCACGATCACACAGGTAAGGCCCGTGTTGAGGAAGAAGTTCATGAGAGGATTGCTGGCGGCCATGGTAATGCCGGCCTTTTTCTCGGCGGCCACCACGTCGCGGTTTACGGTGTCAAAGTGCCGCCGTTCGTAATCGGTTTTGGAGAGGGCCTTGATGACACGGACTCCCTGTGCGTTTTCCCGCACCACACGCACCAGACGGTCCACATTCTGCTGAAGCTTGGTGTAGAGGGGAATACCCCGACGGGAGATGCCCAGCACAATGACGGTGATAAAGGGAAGCACCGCCACCAGTACCAGGGTCAGCATGGGTTCCAGAGTAGCCGACACCGCAATGCCGCCGATGAGAAGGATGGGGGCACGCACGCCCATACGCTGGATCATGCCGATCATGTGATGGACGTTGTAGGTGTCGGAGGTAAGGCGGGATTCCAGGCTGGGGATGGTGAGTTTGTCGATCTGCCGGCAGGAGAGGTGCATGATGCGGGAGAAGAGATCGTGCCGCAGCTGCTCGGAGGTGTTTCGTGCAACCCGCGCTGCCATGCGGTTGGCCACGATGTTGCCGGTTACGCCAATGATGGCGCAGAGCACCATCAGCGCGCCCCAGAACAGCACAGGCTTGAGTTCTTTGGTGGGCACAACCTCGTCAATGATGTGGGCAAGGATGTAAGGCAGGATCAGGTCCATAATGGTGCCCACAACCTTGATGCCCAGGCCAAGGCACATTCTTCCCCAGAAGGGACGGAGATACTTGAGAACGGTTTTCATTGGGGGTTATCGCCTCCTTTTCCGGGGTGAGCGAAGGCCTGGTCGGCGGGATCGTCCTCCGGCTCGCGGCGGGCGTAGGTCGTGGCCTTGTCATAAAGGCGATCGAGGAGGGCATACAGCTGTGTCAGCTCCTCCTCAGTGAAGTCCTCGGTGAGATATTGGTTCCACTCCCGGGTGATTTCCCGGATATAGGGGAGGATATCGTAGGCTTTTTCGGTGGGATAAACCAGGGTAACGCGGCGATCCTCCTCGCTTTGGCGGCGTTCCACATAGCCGCACTTTTCCAGGGCGGTCAGATGGCGGGTTACATTGCTTTTGTCAATGCAGATCCGCCGCGCCAGCTGTTCCTGGGATACCCCCGGGGTGTGACAGAGGGCGAGAATGTATACCGTCTTGCCCGGCCCAAGGTCGCTGTCTTTGAGCTTGTCCCCGCGCCAGATGTTGCCGCATCGGCCGATGATGTTAATGTAACGCATCAGAGATGGCATGGGTTTTCTCCTTTCGGTAAAATGATTGCGTGCGCAATCATTGCGGTTGCAACTATATTGATTGTACCACAAAAAGCCGCTTCGGTCAAGGGAAAACGCAGAAAAACGACGGACTGTCTATCGGGAACAGTCCGTCGTTTTTGTTTGGACAATCATTTCAGCTCCACCGCTTCGCCCAGAGCAAGGGACCACAGGCAAATGCGGTCGGGCTCGCGGCCGAAGAGGACGCGGCAGGCCTCGGCGTAATAGCCCAGCTGGCCGCTGTGACGCTCGGCAAGGATTCGGTGAGCCTCGGCGCGGTCATGGGGCAGGCGATCGGTTTTGTAGTCACAGAGCACCAGGCGGCCATCGGTGCTCTCATAGCAGAGGTCAATGACACCCTGTACCAGAATCTGCTGATCTTTCAATGCGTCAGACAGTTCGGAGTCCTGTGTGAAGCGTGCGGCGGGGAAGTGCAGGTGGAAGCGGCGCTCCCGGAGTATCCAGCGGGCGGAGCAAAGCTCGGCATAGAGGGGGCCGGCGAAGAAGGCGGCCAGCTCATCCCGGCGGAGCAGCTCAGCCATCCGCGACGTGATGAATCCCTCCTCCAGCAGGCGTTGGGCCTCGCGGTCAATGTGCTCGGGAATGGGGGCGCAGATGCGGGAGAAATCGCAGAATTGCAGGAACACGTGGGTGGCTGTTCCCCGCTCGGCGGCAAGCTCACCTGCCGATTGAGCGAATCCGTCAAGGAAGGCAGGGCGCAGCCGCATTTCCGGCAGACGAACCTCCCCCTGCAGCTCGGCAGGGGCATCCTCATCCAACAGGTCGGGGGAAAGACGGGATACCGCCAGCTTGGCGGGAATGCGGGTCAGGTGCTCGTGGGGATAGCGGAAGGAAAACCGATCAGTCAGCAGGTCGATCAGGTCCTGCTCTGCCTCGGGCGCAGTGGATTCTGTGGGCGGGGCTTCAGCTTCGGTTGTGGAATCGGGTTCGGTAGTCGCCGTTTCTGCGGCATCGGGCAGAACCAACTGCCAGCAATCCTCGGGGGTACCCATGAGGGCGGTAAGAACCCAATCCAGATAACAGGAACTGTGCATCAGCCCGTCAGCGGAGCGCATATTGTGGCTGACGGCGGCATCGGCCAGCAGTTTGTCCCGATCCACCTTGGCCTGTGCGGTCATGTACAGCCGCTCCCTGGCCCGGGTGAGAGCCACATACAGGATGCGCATCTCCTCCTCCAACTGGGTATCGTTGATGTGTGCGGCGATTGCCTTGAAGATGGGGGAGGTGCGGCGGGCGAAGCCGCTCTCGTCCCGCAGACGGAGCGCGATCCCGGCATCATGGGCAAAGAGCAGGTTTGCCTGGGCGTCCATATGATTGAAGTGGCGGCCCAGCTCGCAGACAAAGCAGACGGGGAATTCCAGCCCCTTGGACTGGTGGATGGTCATGATCCGCACCGCATCCTCGGCGGAAGGCGGCGGGGCGTCGATCTTGGCACCTTCGTCAATGATGTCGTTGATGTAGCGGATGAAGTTGTACAGGCCGCGGTAGGAGCCTGCCTCAAAGCGGCGGGCATAGTCGTAGAGCATCAGGAGATTGGCCCGCTTTTCCTCGGGGGAGCGGGTGTCGCTTTCCTCGGGATCATCGGCTCCCGCGAAGGCCAGAACGGCGGTGTCGCGGTAGAGATCGTTGAGCAGGCGGTCGATGGGCGCCCCCTCCGCCATGGTGCGGTACTCGGCCAGCTTGGCAAGGAACGCTTCGCCCTTGTCCCAGCCGTTCTCGGCGGTATAGCGGCGGAAGGCGGCATAGAAGGGCTCATCTCCCTGTGCCGCACTGCGGACAGACACCAGCTCATCGGGGGTAAAACCGAAGAGCGGGGATCGCAGAGTGCCTACCAGGTAAATGTCCCGATTGGGATTGTCGATGGTGTTGAGAAGGCAGAGCATCATCAGCACCTCGGGGTTTTCGAAAAAGTTGTCGGAAGCCCCCAGGGCGCAGGGAATATCCGCATCCTCCAAGGCGTTGATCAGAGATGATACCGCGGTTTGTCCCCGCATGAGGATGGCAATGTCCCGGGGACGGATGGGAGAGCCGTCGTCCAGCTTCTCCTCCCGGATCAGACGGGCAATCTCGGCGGCAACCCAGCGAAATTCGGAGGTGGATTCCTCGTCACCGTCTTCGGTATCCTCCTTCTCGGTCAAAGCTAACACGGCGGGAGGGGAGTCAGGGGGACAATTTTTGCCGCAGACCAGATCATCTTCGGGCAGATAGCCGATGGACTCGCCGCACAGGCCGAAAAGATAGGCAAAAATGCGGTTGGAGGTGTTGATCACCGGCAGGTCACAGCGGAAGTTGCGGGACATGAAGATGGAGGCACTGTCCCCGTCATCCTCGCCCAAGGCGGGAAAGGTTCGGCGGTAGTCGGCAAAGATGGATGGCTCCGCTCCGCGGAATCGGTAGATACTTTGCTTGATGTCCCCCACCATAAAGCGGGTGCGGGGACGGGCAAGGGCGCGGAAGATGCGGTCCTGTACCGCGTTGACATCCTGATATTCGTCGATGCAGATCACGTCAAAACCGGCAGCCAGATCCCGGGCCACATCGCTGTCCTCCCCATCGGGGGTGGTGAGCAGAGCCAGGGTGTAGCGCTCGATGTCGGAGAAATCACAGATGCCCCGGCGAAGCTTTTCCTCGGTGAGGCGGCGGTCATATTCGGCCAGTAGAGCATGAAGCTGACGGATGGCGTCGGCGGTTTCGGTTGACATTTTGGCCAGCAGCTCGTCATTCGCGGCGAAGAAGCTGTCCCGCAGAGCGGTCTGCCGTTCTTTGAATTTATCCCGGCGTGCCTTGAAAATCTCGCTTTCTTCACTCTTCTTCTCTCCTCGCAGGCTGCCGAGCCCAACGGGAATATAGGCGTTGACCGCTGCCCGTACTGCGGCGAAATCCCCGCCCTCCAGGGCGGCGAGTACGGTCCGGGTGTGGTCAAGATCGGCGGAGAAGGCGGGCAGGTAAGCCTTCGCCATCCCCTCGTCGTTGGCCATTTCCTCTACCGCGCGGGCAAAAAAGTCAGCAAAATCCCGGTAAAAACGGCGGGTTTGCCCGGCGGCGATCCTTCGCCAGCCCCGATCCATGGAACCGTCATCTTGGCTCAACTCCTCCGCACGAGCGGGAAGGTAAGCAATGCCCTCGGGGTATGTGGAGAGCTTTTGATACAGGGAAAGGAAGGTGTCAGCCAGGTTTTTGTCGTTCCGTGCTCCGGTGAAGTGATCGGCCAGCTTCCCGAAACCCTCATCGGCGGCATATCGCTCGCTGATCAGGCTGTCCATGAGGGTGCGGGCCAGTACCTTTGCCTCGGCATCGTCGGCGATGCGGAAGCGGGCAGGCAGACCCAGCCGCTGAAAATTGGTGCGGATCAATTCCAGGCAGTAGGCGTGGATGGTGCTGATTTTGGCCGAACTGAGAGCCAGCAGCTGACGGTGGAGATGGCGGTTGCCGGGATCCGCGGCCAGGGCATTGCCCAGGGCCAGGGAGATGCGCTGGCGCAGCTCGGCCGCGGCGGCGCGGGAGAAGGTGACGATGAGCATCCGCTCAAGGGACGCGGGATCCTCCCGGTCGGTGAGCAGGCGGATAATCCGCTCGGTAAGAACGGCGGTTTTGCCCGAGCCTGCGGCGGCTGAGATCAGGAGGGTCTTGTCCCTGGTCTCGATGGCGGCGCTTTGCTCGGGGGTCCATGTATTCGGCATAGATGCCTCCCAAAAAATATCGGTGGGGTTATTTCTTTGCGGCCCGGCAGATGGGCTTGACGGGGCAGGTTTTGCAGGGGTATTCCTTGTTGTGCTTGCGGGGACGGGCGTGAGCGATGCCCGCGTGAAGCTCTCCCGCTACCCGGCGGATGGTCTGTCCCAGCTGGGCATAGATCTGATCGAATTCTTCTGCGGTGGCACGGGATTCGGGGGAGCTCATGCCTCCCTTTTTCAGCTGTCGGCAGGGAATGTACCTGCCCGCCAGCTCGCTGTCCATTGCCCGAAGCACATCCTCGTCGTCCAGGACGATTCCGCGGCGGGAGAGCTGTTTGTCGGCGCGAGCCAGAATCTCCTCGGCGGTGGCCGAAGCGTCGGCGGAGAAATCGGGGGAGAGGGCGGTGCAGTAGAGCATACCCGCCGGAAGAAGTGCGGTGTCTGCCGCAAGACCGAGCCGCGCCCGAAGGGCAGGGCTGTGACTGCGGCAGAGGGTGAAGAGATAAAGCAGGAGCTGGAGATTGAAGCCGATGTCGATGTCGGCACGGTCAAATTCCTTGCTTCCGGTTTTGTAGTCCACTACCCGCAGATAGACCCGACCGTCTTCCCGCTGCCACATGTCCACCCGGTCGATGATGCCGCCCAGCCACACCGGGGTGCCGTCGGGGAGGTCAAATACCAAAGGTTCGGGGGAATCGGGGGAGCCTTCCCGAATGGGAAGCTCGAAGAAAACGGGGACAAATCCGCTCTGCCGGAATTCGGTGAGGAGATTGCGGATCAGCAGACGGGACAGGCGGCGCAGGCGGGAGAAGAGATGGGCCGTCCGTGCCGAGGGCGGGACACCGTCGAAGAGCTTGCCCAGGTAGTCGGCAATGACGGCGTCGAGATGCGCATCCAGGGCGGCATCGTCGGCGGGAAGCTCAAGCTTTCCGTTCACGGTGAGGGAGACAAAAAACTGCTCCAGTACGGCGTGAACATAACTGCCCACGCTGTCATAGCCGATCTCAGCAGCCCGCTCTTCCTGCAGGCCCAGCAAGTAGCGGCAGAAGTAAGCAAAGTGGCAGCCCACATAGCAGTCCAGGCGGGACTGGGTGAGGCGGATCCGATCCCCGAACAGGGTCTTGGCCGTCTCAGGGGAGAGGGCGCAGTTTCGCTCGGTGAGGGGCATATCCAACGCCGCCACCCGCTGTGCGTAGTCGGGATCAGCGGCAAAAACTTGGCGCAGAGCCGCGCCCTCGGGGGTGCGGCGAAGCATGGCGGTATAGGGGAAAGCGGTTTCCTTGGTCCAAAGCCGCTCGGTGAGGGGAAGATCCTCCCAGCGCGTGGGCTTGCGGCCCAGGAGCAGGGACAGGCGGCTCATCCCAAGGGAAGGGGGAAGCTCCCGTCCGTCGGTGCCTGCACGGTGGCAGAAGCAGATCAGCTTTTCTCGGGGGGCTGTGACGGCGCGGTAGAGGTAGAAGAGCTCCTCAGCGGCACGGCGATCGCCTCCGGCAGAGAGCTCCAGCCCAAGGCCCTCCAGGGCACGTTTGTCGGCATCGGTGAAGAAACCGCCATCGGTGATGGCCTGGGGAAATTCTCCCTCACACAGGCCCAGCAGAATGGCACAGCGAGGGGAATCGGCCCGAAGCATGGCGGCCGAGCCCACGGTAACCTGATCGGCGGCGGTGGGGATGATACCGATGTCGGTTTCGGCAAAGAGCAGGCGCAGGGCATCGGTGAATTCCCCGTAGGGGCATGGGGCATTCCCAAAAGCGGTGACAGTCTGATCGAGGGAGTCAAGGATGATGTTCCAAAGCTGAATCAGCTCGGCGGCCTCGTCGGCGCGGCCGCGCGCCTTTTCCTCGGCGGCATGGGCCTGCAGATGCTCGGGCAGGCCGATCTCGGCGAGAAAGCCGTAGACGGCGGCGGCGCAGTCTGCGGCGGTGGCGGAGCCGTCAAGCCCCGCAAACAGGGTGAGCAGGGGCGCGGTCATCCGTACCCGCAGTTCATTGAGCAGAGCCAGCCGTTCAGCCGATTCGGGGGTGTGCTCGGTGACATAGCCGGCGGGATCCATGGTCCAGGGGGTGGTGATGGCGTTTCCCTGGAGCTTCCAGACGGTGATGTAATCCTCCAGCAGGTCGACCTCCTCCCGGGAAAGCCCGGTGCATCCCGTTTTGAGATAGGAGAGCAGGTCATCGCGGCGCCAGTTGGCGGCATGGAGGGCAAGGGCGGAGAGCAGAAGCTTCACCGCGGGCTTGGCGGTGATGTCGGTGCGGCGGGACAGGAAGTAGGGGATGCCGGACCGCTCCAGCTCGGCATCCAGAATCCCGCGCCAACGCTCGGGATCCCGCAGGATCACCACAATATCGCCGTAGCGCATTCCCCCCTGTACCAGGGCAGAGATACGGGCGGCGGCGGCCTCAGCTTCCACATAGGGGGAGGCACAGGAATACAGCTCCACCGCATCCCCCATGTCCTCCACGGGTGCGGCACTTTCCATATGCCAAAGCTGCTCCCCAAGGGCCGCCAGGCGGGGATCGGCGGCGCGGTGATTCTCGGTCAGACGGATGATCTTGACGGGAATATCGGCCCGGGCCGCCATTCTGCGCAGCGCGGCGGAAGTGCGGTAGACCTCAGCAAAATGCAAAGCTTCCCCCGTGGCTCCGTCACAGCAGAGGGCGAAGGTCACACTCTCGGCCTGTGCACAGATACGGGAGAGTACGGCGAGCTCGGCGGCGGTAAAGCTGGTGAAGGAGTCCACAAATACGTGTGCTCCGGCAAAGAGGGGAAAACGGTCAAGCAGTTCGGCCAGCCGCGCCAGATCATCCTCGCTGTCCTGCCAATGCTCGGCCAGCCGCGCGCCGTAAGCCCCCAGAATCAGGGAAAGATCGTGAAGCTTGCGGTAAAGCACAGAATCGGCGGGCAATTCCGCCGCGACAGCCTCCAACCGTTCGGGGGTGAGGGAATAGGCTTTGCACTCCGAGACGGCGGAGCGCATGAGGGCGGTGAGGGAGAAATCGTTCTCCGCCCGTTCTCTGTACTCGGTGAGGAAGGGCGCCATTTCTCGCAGAGTCTGCCACATGGTGAGGGCGCGTCCTCCGGCGGTGATGCCGCGGTAGCCGATGCCGCCGCACTGGCGGAAGGCATGGTTGGCCAGACGGGAGAAGTTGAAAACCTCAAACCGAAGTTGGGCGGCAGGGGGGAGGGTTTCCATGACCGCTCGCTCCCTTGCCACAGCCTCCTGCTCGGGAACCAGCAGATAGGCCTGTCCGCCACCGGCCACAATGTCGGCCATTTCACGCAGCAGGCGGGTGGATTTTCCGCTCCCCGAAGGGCCGCAGAGCAGGCGGATCATTGCTTATCTCCGTCGGCGGCTGCCGAGAAGATCCGTGCGCGTTCTTGGGTCGAGGCGGCAAAATTCTGCACGGGACGGGTATAAGGCTCCTCCATGAGGGGAGAGCGAATCATGAAATCGGCGGTGGCAGGGTTGTTGGCAATGGGAATATCATAGACCAGGGCAATGCGCAGAAGGGCCTTAACATCGGGATCGTGGGGCTGTGCGGTGAGGGGATCCCAGAAGAAGATGACGAAATCGATCTTCCCCTCGGCGATGCGTGCGCCGATCTGCTGGTCGCCGCCAAGAGGGCCGCTGTTGTAGGCCAGCACGGGAAGAGAGGTCTGCTCGGCGATCAGGCGGGCGGTGGTTCCGGTGCCGCAGAGGGTATGGGCGGCCAGGCGGTCGCGGTTCACCCGCACCCACTCCAGCATGGCGCTTTTCTTGTTGTCATGGGCGATGAGGGCGATGGTCTTTTTCTTCGGGATGGTGAGATTGACAGTGTTGAGCATAGCGGTTTTCCTTTCGTGATGAAAGCGTTTCGGTCAGTAAATGAGAATCAGGCGGGAACGGCGGGGAAACAGAACACGGCGGCGCAGGTAAAAATAAAGCCGCTGGCGAATGAAATACAGATTTTGTTCCTCCCGGTGCATGGCCGCGCCGGGGCGGAAGGGGGAGCTTCCCCGGCGCGGGCTGTGGGGGACCACCAGCACGGTGCTGCCTCGGGCGGCAAAGGCACGGATCATCCCCCAAAAGTAGCTGTCCCGCCCCAGGGCACCGGGGGCGGCAAAGCAGACATAGATCTGCCCCCCGGAGCTTTGATCCATAATTGCCTGCAGCCGGGCGGCACAGCGTCGGTTCTGCACCGCGGCGATGAGGGGCATGAGCAGGCTGCAAAGCAGAAGCGGCGGCAGAGCCAGGGTCAATACCAGCAGCGTCAGGAGCAGAAGGGTGCCGGTTTCCAGCCAGGTGATCAGGCGGGCAATGATGCGCAAAATCAAGGTCAGCAGCCGCCATGGGCGTAGGATCTCCATGATCCGAGTCACCGTTCCCCGAAGGGGGAGGGTGCGCAGACGGGCAAGCAGGTAGGTCGTGTAACCGGGGCGGGAAAACAGGCGGTGAGCACTTGCGGCGGCACGGAGACGGCCGTTTATTTCTTCGTCGGTGGGCATGGTGACTTCTCCTTTTCCAGCAGGCGGAGGTTGCGCAGGACGGTTTCCCGTCCCCGCCAGGCGTAGGCGCGCAGGGCAAAGGTGTCATCATCCATGGTTTCGATCAACTCAGCGGTGAGGTGGGGGATGAGGTGCTCAGTGAAGTCGGGCAGGGGAGAGCAGACGGTTCCGTCCGCCACGGCACGGACCGTGAAGGGACAGACCTCCTGGCAGATGTCGCATCCCCAGGCTGAGCCGCCTTCAAAGATGGCATTCTCCTCTTCTGGGGTCAGATCTCCCTTCTTTTGGGTGAGGGCCGAGCGGCATCGGGTCTTGTCCAGCCCAACGGGGCAGGCGCGGGCGCAGGCTCCGCAATGGGCGCATTCCTCCACAGGATGGGGAAGCGCATCGGTGGGGAGATCGGAAATGATCTCGCAGAGAAACACATAGGAGGAGTACCGTTGGGTGAGGATCAACCCGTGATCACCCATCACGCCCAGCCCCGACAGGGCGGCGGCATGACGTTCATCAATGGGGGAATGGTCGGCGAAACCGGCAAAGTGCCCCCCGGGAAAGGCTTCCCGCAGACGGGGGATCAGCCGGGCAAAAAGAGCGGCGGCCACATGGTGATAGTCGGGGGGAATGGCGTAGCGGGAGAGATTGCGTCCCTCTGCCGGGGTGTAATAGGGGAGAGCTATCATCAGTACGCTTCCCTCGGCATGGGGGGAGATGCCCTGCCGTTCCAGCAGATATGCCCGTCCCACACGGCAGGCGGAGAGGGGGATCAGCCCGAAGCAATCCAGCCTCTCGCCGGCAAGCAGGGGGGCAACGGCAGAAAGAGAAAGAAGCTCAGCCACGGCGCATCTCCTTTCCATGTTTTTTTCTGCCTTTATTATAACAGATTTTCTGCCGAAAAACAACGCAAAGGAAAAAAAAGCCCGGGCCGTGCGGCGAAAATTCAGAATTTTTTGCGTGCATCATCATAAATCCGTCACATAGGCAGGGTATACTATGGCTGTAAATCAAAAAACAGATTTCGTACAGGACAGAATTGATCCGGAAAGGAGCTATCATGAACGAATATAACCATAATTACGAGAATCGGGAAGAAGAGGGGCGCACGCAGGCACCCGGGTTTGAGCCGACGCAGAACACGCAGCCCTATTCCTCTGCACAGCCGCAGACCGAGCAGCCCGCCCGCACCGAACAGCCGCAGTACACCCAGCAGAGCTGGAGCAACGGGGGATATTCCTTCGGCCCGTATACTTACGGCGGAAATTCTACCCAGCCCGGGGCAAATCCCTATGGACAGAATTACAATCCCTACAGCAGTGCCGCTGCCGAAACTGCGAAGAAAAAGAAAAAAGTCGGGAAAGGCATCAGCGGCGGACTGGTGGCGATTCTCCTCTGCGTCTGCCTGCTGGCAGGTGCCGTTGCGGGTGCCGGCGGCGCATTGTTGGTGACCTCTCTGTCGGGGAATACCCCCGCAGAAGAAGCCCCCGTGCTGTCCGGACAGGACAAGGTGCCGGCCATTTCCGATCCGGCTGCCGGTGACAAGGACAGCACCGCAACCATTTACCACGGCGGGGAGACCAAGGTGGTGGTGGAGCAGGCAGGGGTAGGCTCTGCCGAGGGCTCCAATATGAGCATGGCCGCCGTGGTGGCCGCGGTCAAGGATTCGGTGGTGGAGATTACCACCGAAACGGTGGTCATGGGCAGCCGCTTCAGCCAGTATGTAGCCAGCGGCGCCGGCTCGGGCGTGGTGATTGCCAAGGAAGGCTATATCATCACCAACCATCATGTCATTGCCGATGCCAACAATATTACTGTCCGTACCACTGACGGCAAGGAGTATAAGGCCTCTCTGGTGGGCTCGGATGTGTCCAGCGACGTGGCGGTAATCAAGATCGAGCCTGAGGCCGAGCTGACGGTGGCTGTTCTGGGCGACAGCAGTAAGCTGATGGTGGGTGAGACAGCCCTTGCCATTGGAAATCCTCTTGGTTCCTTGGGCGGAACGGTGACCAGCGGGATTATCAGCGCCCTTGACCGCGAGCTTGAGATCGACGGAGAGTCCATGCGCCTGCTGCAGACCAACGCGGCGGTGAATCCCGGCAACTCGGGGGGCGGCCTCTTTAACATGGCCGGTCAGCTGATCGGTATCGTGAATGCAAAATCCTCCGGCGATGATGTGGAGGGGCTGGGTTTTGCTATCCCCGTCAACACCGCCGAGGAGATCGCAACGCAGCTGATGGAATACGGTTATGTCCGCGGCCGCGTGGATATTGGCCTCTCCATGATCGACATCACCAGTATTTTCGATCTGATGGCCTATAATCTCAGCTCCCCCGGCGTGTATGTGCTGGAATCTCCCTACAACGATCAGATCCGCTCCGGCGACCGCATTCAGACGGTGAACGGCGTGGCGGTGAGCACTTCCGCCGAGGTGAAGGCGGCCTACCGTGACTGCGCGGTGGGAGATGTGATCACCGTCAGCATTGTCCGCGGCAGACAGGTGCTGGAGGTACAGATCACCCTGCGGGAGTATGTACCCAACTCCACCGGCGTGGAATTCGGAAACTGAGGCGAGGGGATCGCGAAATTTTCGCGGTCCCTCTTGCAATTTGAGGTCGATTCCGATATAATAAAATCAGAACATTTTTCACGGAGAATCTACACGGGAGGAATAACGGTGTATCATATTTTGATCGTGGATGACGAGGAAATGATCCGCGCCCTGGTGCGGAAATATGCCGAGTTTGAAGGCCACCGGGTTACCGAGGCGGGGGACGGCATGGAAGCGGTGCGCATCTGCCGCCGGGAGCAGTTCGATATCATCATCATGGATGTGATGATGCCCGAGCTGGACGGATTTTCCGCTTGCAGTGAGATCCGAAAATTCAGCCAAACGCCCATAATCATGCTCAGCGCACGGGGCGAGGAATATGATAAAATCAACGGCTTCCAGCTGGGCGTGGATGATTATGTGGTCAAGCCCTTCTCACCCAAGGAGCTGATGCTGCGGATCGCGGCGGTGATGAACCGTACCGGCCGTTCCCGGGAAGAGGAGAAGCCCCGCAATGAAGTCATTACCTTTGACGGGGGCGGCCTTCGCGCCGATATTACTGCGCGACTGGTCTATATTGACGGTCAGCGGGTGGAGATGTCCCCCAAGGAATACGATCTGTTCTTCTATATGCTCAAGAACCGCAACATTGCCCTTTCCCGGGAAAAGCTGATCTGCGAGGTGTGGGGCTACGATTTCTACGGCGATGCGCGGACGCTGGACACCCATATCAAGCTCCTGCGCAAGAGCCTTGGCCGCTACAGTTACTATATTGCAACGCTGAGAGGCGTGGGGTATCGTTTTGAAGCAGAAAATTAAGCGCCGTGTCGGCATCAAGTGGAAGCTGTTCGGCTTTCTTGCGCTGTTTGTGGCCGTGGTGATCGCCCTGCTGTGGGTCTTTGAGACCCTCTTGCTGGACGATTTCTACGAGGCCATCAAGCGCAGAGAGCTCATCGATACAGCAGATGCGATTTCCGCACAAATTGAACAGGACCCCGACGGGCTGGAGATGACGGTGGCATCCTATGCGGTGCGCCACAGCATCTGCACCATTGTCTATCGGGTGGAGAAGAACCGCGCCCGGGTGGTGGCCAACGCTGATGTGATCAGCGGATGCCTGATCCACCACATTGACAGCAACGAGCGGGGGCAGTATTATGAAGCGGCCCTGCAGGCAGGGGGCTCATATATGGAGAAGATTGTCCTGGATGCCCTGGGCGGAGACGCCCACGGCCCGGCGGACCATCTTCCCCCTGCCGACGAAGGGAATGCGGCGGGGACGGTGTATGTTCGCCTGGCCGAGTCGGCGGCAGGGGCTGAATATGTGATCATGCTCAACGCCTCCCATGCCCCGGTGTCGGCCACAGTGAAGACCCTGCAGATTCAGCTCATCGTTCTGTCGGCGGTGCTGCTGGTGATTGCCCTTCTGCTGGCCCTGGTGATCTCCCGCCACATCTCACGCCCCATTGCCGAAATCAGCCGCAAGGCCCAGCAATTTGCCGGCGGCGAGTATGAGATGACCTTCACCGGGGGCGGCTTCCGGGAGGTGGACGAGCTGTCCGCTACCCTTAATTATGCCGCCGCCGAGGTGGCGAAATCCGATCGCCTGCAGCGTGAGCTGCTGGCCAATATTTCCCACGACCTGCGCACCCCGCTGACCATGATCCGGGGCTACGGCGAGGTCATGCGGGACCTGCCCGGGGAGAATACCCCCGAGAACGTGCAGGTGATCATTGACGAGGCATCGCGGCTGTCCGAGCTGGTGGGGGATCTGTTGGATCTCTCCCGTATTCGGGCAGGTACCCGTACCCTCAGCCCCGAGTGCTTCAACCTTACCTAGGCGGTGCGCGGGGTCATGGGCCGCTACAGTAAGCTGACCGAGCGGGACGGCCTTGTGATTACCTTTGATGCAAAAGAGGATGTCTATGTCACCGCCGACCGCACCATGCTTATGCAGGTGGTCTACAATTTGATCAACAACGCAATCAATTACAGCGGTCAGGAGAAGCGGGTAACGGTACGACAGACGGTGGAAGGGGACTCCGTGCGTATTTCGGTCACCGATACCGGTGAGGGTATCCCCGCCGACCAGCTCCCCCTGATCTGGGACCGCTATTATAAGGTGGATCGGGTGCACCGCCGTGCCATGGTGGGGACGGGACTTGGTCTTTCCATTGTCAAGCAGATCCTGGATGCCCACCGGGCCTATTATGGTGTGGACAGCTGTGTGGGGCAGGGCAGTACCTTCTGGTTTGCGCTTTCCCGAAGCCTTCCCACGGGAAACCGCGAGGCTGAATTGTAACAAAACTAAAAACATCGGCGCCAAGCTCTTGTAATTGGCGCCGATTTTCGTTATAATATACAGGAATACCTATTGCTATGGCAAAATGTAAGGAGAACTATCCATGGATTTATTCAAGTCCCGGCGCAAAGTGCTGCCTGAGCTTGACGATGATTTTCTGCCTCAGTCCATTGACGCGGACAACAGCGTATTTCTGCGCTCTCTGGAGACCGTTACCCCTGAGGAACTGGCTCCGGATGCGCAGGAAAAACAGCAGGGAATGAGCGATCGGCTCTACCAGTTGATCCGAATGCTTTTGCTGGTCCTGTGTGTAGGCATCTTCGTTTTCTGCATTTGGCTGATGGTCGATCACTATTCCGAGATGAACCGTACCAATGATTTTTACAATGACCTTTCATCTCAGCTGTTTGCCGATGAGGCTCAGCTGTCCGACACAGGGATCAACCGGATGATGCTTCCTGTTCAGAATTTGGCACTTCCTGTCTTTGCAGATGCGCAGGCGGCAGAAGAAGGGTCTCATGTCAGCGGGATAACCCCCACCCAGTCCTACAATCTGAAGTTCGAGCGCATGAAGGCCCTGCTTACGGATCTGGCAGCCGAAAACCCCGATACATTCGGGTTCATTCACATTGAGGGAACCAACATCTCCTACCCCATCGTTCAGGGCAAGGACAATGATCACTATCTGGACTACCAGTCCAACGGTATGCCCAGCGTTTCCGGCTCGATTTTTGCCGACTACCGCTGCAACCGCAGTCTCATGGATGACGGCAATCTCATTCTCTACGGGCACAACATGACCAACGGCACCATGTTCAACAACGTCATGAACTTTTTCAACGAGTCGGTGTTCTACAACACCAAGATTGAGATCTACACCTTTGACGGTCTGTATACCTACGAACCCTTTGCCATCTTCCGCACCAATTCCCGTTTTCCCTACTTCACCACCTATTTCCCCGAAAAGCAGACCATGATCGACTTCTGCGAACTGATGCAGGCTCAGTCTGCCTTCAATCGGGGGCTGAACTTTACCGGGGACGAGAAGGTGCTGACCCTGTCCACCTGTACCAATATCGGCGACGGCCGCTACGCCCTGCACGCGCGGCTGGTGAAGGTGGAACGATGAATTTCAGATTTTAATGGAGACAGTATGACCATTTCGGATACCATCCTCTCGGCGCTTCGCTGTCCCAAGTGCGGCGCTCCGGTTTCTTTCGACGGCCGAAGCTTATCCTGCGGCGGCCCTCGGCGGCATTGCTATGATGCCGCGGCATCGGGATACATCAACCTTGCCCCTGAGCATCGGGCAGGAGGGGATAGCCGCGAGGCGGTACGCGCCCGCACCGCATTTCTCGGCCGTGGATACTATGCCGATGTGGCAGATGCCATCGGTGAACTGGCGGAGAAGTATCTTGCTCATTGCCCCACCCCTGTCCTGGCAGATGCGGGCTGCGGGGAGGGGTACTACACCGGCCGTCTGGCACAGTACGGCGCGGTGTGCGGATTTGACCTTTCCCGTGCGGCGGTGGAGGCAGGTGCCAAGGCGGCACGGCGGGCGGGCATCGATGCCCTTTATGCCGTGGCGGGGCTGTACAGTCTTCCCCTCGGCGATGAAAGTGTGGACCTGGTGCTCAATCATTTCGCTCCCTGTGCGGAGGAGGAATTCTGCCGCGTGCTTCGCCCCGATGGGGTGCTGATCCTCGGTGCGGCGGGGGAGGAGCATTTGCTGGGTCTGAAGCGTGCCCTGTATGATACCCCTGTGCTCAATGCACCGCGGGCAGATCTGCCCCGCACCATGTGCCTGCTGGAGAAGCGGCGGGTGCAGAAGACGGTGCACATTGAAGGAAAGGCCGACATTGAGGCCCTCTTTGCCATGACCCCTTATTACTACCGCACTTCTGAGGCCGACCGGGCTAAGCTGGCGGCGTTGGATGTGCTGGAAACTGAAATTGACGTGGAGCTGTCGGTGTACCGTCGGCCGCACGGAAAGGAATGACTGATGAAGATTTCCCTTTGTATCCCCATGTATAATGAGACCTCGATTATCGCCGATACCGCCAAGACCCTGACGGAGTATATGACCGCCAATTTCCCCGGCGAGTATGAGATCATCTTTTCGGATGATGGCTCCACCGACGGCTCGGCTGACCTGGTCCGCGGGCTTGCCCTGCCCGGTGTGCGGGTAGTGGGCTACGAGAAAAACCGGGGCAAGGGTTGTGCGGTGCGCACTGCACTGCTGGCCGCCCAGGGGGACATTGTGATGTTCACCGATGCCGATCTTGCCTACGGCACCGATGTCATTGCCCGTGTGGTTGAGACCTTCGGTAACAACCCCGAATCGGGAATGGTGATCGGTTCCCGCAATCTTTCCGAGGATGGGTATGAGGGCTATACCTTCCTGCGCCGTCTGATGTCGAAGGTGTACATCCGTGTTCTCTGCATGGTTGGCGGATTCAAGCTCAGCGACTCTCAGTGCGGCTGTAAGGCCTTCCGCCGGGAGGCGGTGCAGGCCATCTTCCCGCGGTGCCAGGTGGACGGCTTTGCCTTTGATTTTGAGGCCATCCTCTGGGCGCAGAAGCTGGGAATCAAGATCACCGAAATGCCGGTGAAGGTCATCAATCACCGCGAGTCCAAGGTCCGCGTCCTGCGGGATACCGTAAAGATGCTGGGCGATCTGCGTAGAATGCGCAAGCGCATTTCTGCAGCGGAAAAGTGATTCGCTCTCCCTTGTTTTTTGCCTGATTATTTGCTGAAATCCCCTGCGTGTACGGGCCGCCGCCCGCCGCGCAGGGGATTTTTTTATGCCGTTTTGCTGCAGAAAGAGGAAGGATGTTTGATAGACATTCCCGTTTCCACGAGATGAGCGTCGAAATGGAAAGCGATTTTGACCGATATCTTATGAAAACGGGGTGAAAATTAGAAAACGGGCGGGCTGCGCGTATCGCGCAGCCCGCCCGTCTGTCGGCGCGGTTATTTTTCGGCCAGCCACTTTTTGAGATACTGTCCGGTGAAGGATGCGGGGACTTCAGCCACCGCTTCAGGGGTGCCCTGAGCGATGATCTCACCGCCCCCGTCGCCCCCCTCGGGACCCAGGTCGATGATGTGGTCGGCGGTCTTGATCACGTCAAGATTGTGCTCGATGACCAGCAGGGTATTGCCTCCCTCGCAGAGGCGATTCAGTACCTCCAGCAGCTTGGCAACGTCAGCCGAATGCAGGCCGGTGGTGGGCTCGTCCAGGATATAGATGGTGCGGCCGGTAGAGCGGCGTGCCAGCTCGGTGGCCAGCTTGACCCGCTGTTCCTCGCCTCCCGAGAGTTCGGTGGAGGACTGGCCGATTTTGATATAGCCCAGCCCCACATCGTAGAGGGTCTGCAGTTTGCGGGTGATTTTGGGCAGACCGTCGAAGAAGGTCAGCCCCTCTTCCACCGTCATTTCCAGCACGTCGTAGATGCTCTTGCCCTTGTAGTGCACCTCCAGGGTGTCGCGGTTGTAGCGGCGGCCGTGGCAGACATCGCAGGCAATATAAACATCGGGGAGAAAGTGCATCTCAATCTTTTTTACACCGTCGCCCTCGCAGGCCTCGCAGCGGCCGCCCTTCACGTTGAAGGAGAAGCGGCCCGACTTATACCCCCGTGCCTTGGCATCCGGGGTTTGGGCAAACAGCTCGCGAATGTCGGTGAACAGCCCCGTATAGGTGGCAGGATTGGAACGGGGTGTACGGCCGATGGGGGACTGGTCAATGGCAATGACCTTGTCCAGATGTTCGATGCCCTCTACGGATTTGTGGGGCCCGGGGAAGGTATTGGCACGGTTCAGCTTGGCGGCCAGAACGGGGTAAAGAATGCCGTTGACCAGCGAAGATTTGCCCGAACCCGACACGCCGGTGACACAGACAAAACAGCCCAGGGGAATGTCCACATCGAGGTTTTTGAGGTTGTTCATCCTTGCACCGCGGATGCGCAGGAACTCGCCGTTTCCGGGGCGGCGGGCGGCGGGGACGGGGATGCGCTTGCGTCCCGAGAGGTAGTCGCCGGTCAGCGAGCCCTCTGCCTGCATAATCTCGGCAGGGGTGCCGGCGGCTACCACGCGGCCGCCGTGAACCCCCGCACCGGGGCCAATGTCCACAATAAAATCGGCGGCCTCCATGGTCTCCTCGTCATGCTCCACTACAATCACCGAGTTGCCCAGGTCGCGGAGCTGCTTGAGGGTGGCAATCAGGCGGCTGTTGTCCCGCTGATGCAGGCCGATGCTGGGCTCGTCGAGAATGTAGAGCACGCCCACCAGGGACGAGCCGATCTGTGGGGCCAGGCGGATGCGCTGTGCCTCGCCCCCCGACAGAGAACCGGCGCGGCGGGACAGGGTGAGGTATTCCAGGCCCACGCTGTCAAGAAAACGCAGGCGGGCGCGGATCTCCTTGAGAATCTCCCGGGCGATGATGGCCTCGCTTTCGCTCAATGTCAGTGCCTCGGCGAAATCCAGGGCGCGCTTGACCGAGAGATTACAGAAATCGTCGATGCTGATGCCGCCCACGGTGACGGCCAGTACATTGTCATTGAGCCGCTTGCCGTGGCATTTGGGGCAGGGTGCTTCCTCCAGGAAGGCGTCATAGTAGTCATTGCCCGATTGGTTGATCCGCTGCTCCATCATGGCGATCAGCCCGGGGAAGGTGACGGTCTGATGGTGAGATACACCGCCGAAAAAGCGGGTGAAGGTGTATTTCTAATCCCCCGAGACTTCGAAGAGCACACGCCGGGCCTCCTCCGGAAATTCGCAGACGGGCATATCCATGGTGAAGCCGAACCGCTTGCCCACCGCTTCGAAGAGAGGGCCGTTCCAGCTTTCCTCCTCCAGGGACTTGAAGCCGTTGACGGCGATTGCCCCATCCCGCAGGGAAAGGCTGTCATCGGGCAGAACCTTCTCTCTCGAGATGCGGCGCAGTACGCCAAGCCCTGCGCAGTGCGGACAGGCACCGGCGGGGTTGTTGAAGGAGAACATCCGGGGCTCAAGCTCGGTGAAGGAAATGCCGTGCTCCTCACAGGCGTACTTCTGGGAGAAGGTCAGCTCCTCTCCTTCCCCCTCGCTTTCCCGGGGAACGGTGGCAATGATCACGTTCCCGTCGGTCAGCCCAAGGGCTGTTTCCACCGAATCGGCGAGACGGGACTGCAGATCGGGGCGCATCACCAGGCGGTCAACCACCACTTCCACGGTGTGCTTTTTGTTCTTATCCAGGGTAATGGTCTCGCTGAGATCCCACATGCTTCCGTCTACCCGCACCCGGACATAGCCCGATTTCCGGGCGCTTTCAAACACCTTCTCGTGGCGTCCCTTTTCGGCCCGCACCACGGGGGCAAGCACCATAAAGCGGGTCCCCTCGGGGAGGGTCATGATGCGGTCGATGATCTGATCGATGGACTGCTGACGGATCTCCTTGCCGCAAACGGGACAGTGGGGGATACCGACGCGGGCGTAAAGCAGGCGCAGATAGTCATAGATCTCGGTCACCGTTCCCACCGTGGAGCGGGGATTTTTGGAGGTGGTCTTCTGGTCAATGGAGATGGCGGGAGACAGTCCTTCGATGGAGTCCAGGTCGGGCTTGTCCAGCTGCCCCAAAAACATACGGGCGTAGGAGGACAGCGACTCCACAAAGCGCCGATGTCCCTCGGCATAGATGGTGTCAAAAGCCAGGGAGGACTTTCCCGACCCCGACAGTCCCGTGAAGACCACCAGCTTGTCCCGGGGAATGGTGACATCGATATTTTTCAGATTATTCACGCGCACACCGCGCAGGGTAAGATCAGTTGGCATAAACGTATATCTCCGTTGGAAGGATTGGCGGGCTTATGCCGCCGCAAACAGAATAAATCCGATGGTGTTGATGGCCAGGTTGGCGCAGAGATGTACCAGCCAGGAGGGCCAGATGCATCGGCTTTGCTGATTGAGCCGATTGAAGATCAACCCGCCCACAAACAGGGCGGTGAGGATCAGGAGAAGCAAGGCCGGGGACCCCCAGCCCAGCATCATGGCAATGTGGTAAAGGGCAAACAGCCCAGCACTGAAGCAGTGGGCAAACCATGCCGGCATCCCCTCGAACAAGCCGAGGAAAAGGAACCCGCGGAAGAAAAATTCCTCCAGCAGGGAATTGACAAAGGAAATGTAAATGGCCACGAAGAGGAAATTCCCTCCCGTCACCCCCACGTTCTCACCCAGGGCACCGGTAATGGCCGTCAGATCAAACAGCCGCCCAAGGGTAAAATATCCGCCCAAAATCACGGCAAATACCCCCAGCCCCAAGCCGACCGACATCAAAATCGCCCGCCGTTCAGGCCGGAATAACCGGGGCAGTGCACGAAATGCCTCCCGCGCACCCAACCCAGCCGCCGCCACCGGCAGCGCCAAAAACAGCGCCAGCTTCACCGCAGACTTCACCCAGTATCCGGGCTGCCACAGCCCGTCCACCAAAGCCATCGCCCCGCAGCCAACCAAGCCCGCGAGAATCATCACCCAATGCTTTTTTGCTATCTTCATTCTTTTGCTCACCTAACCCTAAGCATTCGTTGGAAAGTTTTTGCGGGGTCCGGGGCGCTTTTTTCAAAAAGCACCCCGGTGGGGTTTGGGGCAACGCCCCAAGACCTTACCCCTTAAGCGCCTTGATCCTGTCGCGCAGGAAGGCGGCCTGCTCAAACTCAAGCTTGCGCGCGGCGGCCTTCATCTCGGCGGTCAGCTCTTCGATCAGCTTTTCCCGCTCGGCAGCGGTCAGCTTGCGCTCAGGCTTGGACGCAAGGGAAGCGGCAGATGCCTTCCCCTTGCCTTTGCCTTTTTTGCGGTTGTCCTCGTCCCCGCGGCCGATATCAATCACATCGCGAACGCCCTTGATGATGGTCTTGGGCACAATCCCGTGTGCCTCATTATATGCCGCCTGAATGCCCCGGCGGCGGTTTGTCTCGTCAATGGCGACCTGCATGGAGCGGGTCACCACGTCGCCGTAGAGAATGACCTTGCCCTCGGCATTGCGCGCCGCGCGGCCGATGGTCTGGATCAGCGCCGTCTCGGAGCGCAGAAGCCCCTCCTTGTCGGCGTCCAGCACCGCCACCAGGGATACCTCGGGAATATCCAGTCCCTCACGGAGCAGGTTGATGCCCACCAGCACGTCAAATACCCCAAGCCGCAGATCGCGGATGATCTCCATGCGCTCCATGGTGTCTACGTTGAAGTGAATGTACCGTACCTGGATGCCGTTCTGCTCCAGGTAGTCGGTGAGGTCTTCTGCCATTTTCTTGGTCAGGGTGGTGACCAGCACACGCTCCTTTTTTGCGGTGCGGGCACGGATCTCACCTAACAGATCGTCGATCTGCCCGGCCACCGGGCGAACCTCTACCTCGGGATCCAGCAGGCCCGTGGGGCGAATGATCTGCTCCACCGTCTGCTCCCCGTGCTCCTTTTCGTAAACCGCGGGGGTCGCACTGACAAAAATCGCCTGATTTATCTTAGACTCAAACTACTCAAAATACAGCGGCCGGTTGTCGTAGGCCGAGGGCAGGCGGAAGCCGAAATCCACCAGGTTTTTCTTCCGCGCCGTGTCGCCGCCGCTCATGCCCCGAACCTGGGGCAGGGTAACGTGGGACTCGTCCACGAAAAGCAGAAAATCCTCGGGGAAATAATCCAACAGGGTATAAGGCGTCGAGCCCACAGGACGGCCCGCCAGCACCCGGGAATAGTTCTCCACCCCCGAGCAGAAGCCGATCTCTCTGAGCATCTCCAAATCGTATTTGGTTCTCTCCTCGATGCGCTGAGCCTCCAGCAGCTTGTCCTGCCCCCGGAAGAAGGCCACGCGCTCCTCCATTTCCCGCTCAATCTCCACCAGAGCCGCTTCCCGTTTTTCGTCGGACACGGCATAGTGGGTGGCGGGATAAATGGCGGCATAGCTCAGCTGACGGATCAGCTCTCCGGTGAGGGTGTTGATCTCGCTGACCCGGTCGATCTCGTCTCCGAAAAACTCCACGCGGATGGCGTTTTCCCCCGAGGATGCGGGGAAGATCTCCACCGTGTCGCCACGGACGCGGAACTTATCTCGCACGAAGTTGATGTCATTGCGCTCGTAGCTGATGGCGATCAGCCGACGGATGAGGGTGTCCCGGGACATGGCCATGCCGGGGCGTACCGCCAGCACCAGGGCGCGGTACTCCTCAGGATCACCCAGAGAGTAGATGCAGGATACCGATGCCACGATGATCACATCCCGCCGCTCGAAAAGTGCCGAGGTGGCGCTGTGGCGCAGCTTGTCGATCTCGTCGTTGATCAGCGCATCCTTCTCGATATACATATCCTTGCCCGGGATGTAGGCCTCGGGCTGGTAATAGTCGTAGTAGGAAACAAAATACTCCACCGCGTTGTCGGGGAAAAACTCCCTGAACTCGGAGCAGAGCTGGGCGGCCAGGGTCTTGTTGTGGGCCAGCACCAGGGTAGGGCGGTTGAGCCGTGCAATGACATTGGCCATGGTGAAGGTCTTGCCCGAGCCGGTGACACCCAGCAGGTTCTGCATCCGCATCCCCGACTCCACCCCCGCCACCAACGCCTCAATGGCCTCGGGCTGGTCGCCGGTGGGCTTGAAATCGCTTTTCAGACGGAATTGGTTCATCTCAGATCCTCCGACAGGTGGGATTGGTAGAGAGCGGGCTTGGGCTGACCCAAATAGAAGGTGCCGGGATCAAGGGAGGAGAGGGAAGCCATGCGTCCGCCGAGATTTTCCCGCATCATAATAGGCCAGTACTGATCCCCCGCCACCACAATGTGCTCCAACAGCGGGATACCCGTGAGGTTCAGTGCGGCGGCCAGCTGTCCGGTGGCGGCAACATCATCGGCAGAAGGAATGGCGATGCCGTCGGGGTGATTGTGAGCCAGCACCGCGAAAGCGGCACGGACGGCCAGGGCGCGCTCCACGATCAGACGGGGGAGCAGGGGGACGGCATTGATCCCGCCCTCGGCCACGGTTTCCATGGTCAGCAGCTTCATGCGGCCGTTGAAGAGCAGCAGGCAGACCGACTCGGCGGATGTGCTGATGAAATGTCGGGTCAGCAGTTCTCCCAGC
>JAFTUB010000168.1 GCA_017466495.1 Clostridia bacterium | reverse complement strand
GGGCTGCGCGGTTACGGTGATCTCGGTGGCGGCGTCATACTCGCCGAAGGAGAGAGAGGATTCCACCCGGCCGTACTTCTCGCCGTCCACGGCGGTAACGAAGGAAAATCTGCCCTCAGCGGGAATCTGATCCAGATTCAATCCACCCCAAAGGGAGGTATCAAAGTCAAGGCCTACCTCCACGGTGGTGGGATACCGCACATTGTGCACGGTGAGATAGCCGTCGGCGTAGCGGTAGCGGGAGTTTTCCCGCACGGTGAAGCCCGCCGCCAGGGAAACGGCAAACACCGCATCTTCCCCCGGCTTCACCAAGACGGGGTTCTCCCCCGTTACCTGCATTCCGGCATTGGCGCGGAGCAGAATCGGCACGGTGTAGGTATCGGCTGTAATTTCTTCCGCAGGCGGTGCGATGGCACAGGACGGCAGGATAACCGCCAGCGCAAGACACAGCGCCGCGAAACGGATGATTCTGTTCAAAGGCAATTCCCCCTTTTCCGGGTAAACCGTCCGTCACGGAGCCGCCGCGGCCTCGGCCGCTTCCTTTTCCAGCTGGGCCAGCAGGTCGGCGGCCAGCCGCCGGGTACGAAGCTTTGCGCCTTCGGTTCCGGGGTGATAGTTGGAGTTGTAGAAGTACTTCCCTTCCAGGATGTAATCCTCAAGATTGCTGATCCGGGTAATTTTCAGCCCGCGCTCCAGCATCTGCTCGTAGTTGGTATGGTGTGCCTGGGTAAGTGCCGAGGGAACAAAAGCGTTTCGGTTGCAGGGCGCAAAGGAAAGATACAGGGATGCCCCGCATTGGCGGAACTGCTCGTAAGCGGCGGCAAGCCGCTTACCGTCCGCGGTGGCGGGAGAGAAGGTAAAATACATTCCCGGCTTCTCGCCCTCCAGGTAATCCTCATCATTGAGAGGCATATCCATATTCAGATCCCCCCAGCGGTCGGGATAGAGATAGTGATCGTCATAAGTGAGGGGCTGCATTTTCGAGCGGTTGGTATTGAAGGAAGTAAAGCTGTCAAAAAGTCGGCTGTACTTGCGGATATCGATGTAGGAAAAGGCCTCCAGCGCCCCCTCAAAAAGGGACCACAGCTTTTCGTTGATCAGATTTCCGCCCAGCTGCTGGGTACCGCGCTCGGGTGCGTGAATGAGAATATCCCCTTCTCCCAGGAAATGCTCAAACACATCCAGGTAGAAGATGATGCTCAGGCTGATGTCGTAGCCGTAATTGACGATATGGTACCGGTGGCCCATCAGCTCATCAAACAGCGGCGAGCAAAAACCATAAATAGAGGAAGAGCCGGAATTCAGTACAATCGCATCGGTATCCCGCGCCATCATCAGCCGCTGAAACTTGATGGCAGACGATCCCACCATGGTTTTGCAGAACACAGGATCCCGCACCGCCCCCACCTTCAGGGTCTGAAACTCGGGGCAATCGGCGTGAAAGCTGTCGGGAATAGATGCAATGCTGTCGCAGAGATAGAGCGTGGTAAAATTGGGGCAGTCAAGGACCGAGGCGGTTTCAAACTGTTTCAGTGCCGGCGTGGTCACCAGGGTAGTCATGTTATTCAGCCCGGTCAGGGCACCGGAACAGACCCGGGTGACGGGAAGCCCGTCAATCTCCTCCGGCAGCACCACCCATTCCTCCTCGGAATAGCAGCCGGTGATGTGGATCTCATCCTTCACCGCAACGTAAGAGAACGCCGAAGTGTCCACCGGAAGCCACTGAGCATAGAGGACTTTCGTCCCGTTCTCCTCGGGCACCACATTGGAACCGAAGGTATACTCGATCCCGCTGCCGTCGGGCGCGGTGTTGTAGGCGTAGAGTACATATCCCTCCCGCTTCAGCTGTCCCTGGTTGGCCAGGGCGCGGGGGAAGAAATAGTAGGAAAGATCGGATTCACGGTACAGATAGCCCCCGCCGTCAGCGGTCTGCCCGCCGTTGGCGTCATAGATCACCGTGGCCGTGTCGGCCTTGGCAAAATTGGCATAGATCCGAAGATCCATTCCCAGGCGGAAGGTATACTGCTCGGTCATGGCCAGGGGCGTGCCGCCGTTGGCCAGCTTCTGCCCAAGGGACCAGCACACAAACCGCCCGCCCTCCTTGGGGGTGGCCGTCAGGGTGATTTCGGTTCCCACGGGATAAATTCCCTCCTCAACCGAGCCCTCTGCCTCGCCGTAAAGTCCGCCTGTTACCCCCAGGAAGAAGGAAAACTCTCCGCCGGCGGGCAGATTGGCGGGATCCATCCCCGCCCAGGCTGTCACATCGAAATCAAGCCCCACCGCAAGGGTGGTGGGATACCGCACGTCGTGCACCGTCAAGCGGCCGTCGGTGTAGGTATAGCTGTCGCTCTCTGCCACCGAAAAACCGGCGGCAAGGGCAATGTCAAAGGACGCATCCTCCCCGACAGCCACTTTCACGGGGTTCTGCCCCAGCACGGTCAGCCCGTTCTGTGACAGCAGCATGACCGGAACGGTATATGGCTCTCCCTGTGGCAGCGGTACAGCGCAGGAAGAAAGTAAAATAGCAAGGACAAGCAAAATCGCAAGCCGGACGTTGCGGTTCATCGATATCCTCCGTCAGCAAAATTCCATGGGGGTAATCTGCCAAATAAAGAAAAAGCGGAAATCGAGGAATGATTGCGTGCCTCCGGCAGTGATTTTTTCCTCTGCCGTGGTCAAAAAACGCAAGCCTCGGTTCACCGTTTCCGCATCGTCAAAAAAACCTATTGATTTGGTACGTTTATCATGAAAAATATACCACAAATTCGCTCAAAAGTCAAGTATTTTGGCCATCCTGCCCTATGCGACAAATAATTTTCGGCAATTTGCGCAATGGCTTAAGCAAAAGAACGGACGAAAAAACAGGGCTTTTTCCTTCGATTTATGCACAAAAGGAAAGAAAGAGGGGGACACCCCTCTTTCTTTCCTTTTGTTGGTCAATTTTGCGTTTGTATGCGATGTGCAATGGGCACTTTTTCTTGTGCAAAATGCAACAAAATTATCCTCATTCCTTGAAGCGGAGTCCCTGCATACTGTTCCGCCCAAACATCAGCTTATCGATGTCGTTGATCACGCTTACCTTGCGGCGGCTCCAATCGGGGGCAAGCAAGGCTTCCCCCATTCCATCCCCCGTCAGACGGCATATCACCGTTTCGGACGGAAGGAGCTCCAGAGCATCGCAAACCGTTTCAATATACGCATCCCGGGTCATGGGGACATACTCCCCCGCCAGATATTCCTCGGCCAGGACGGTATCCCGCAGGACATGGAGCAGGTGAAGCTTCACCCCATCCGGATGCAGGGCGGCGGTGCGGCGTACCGTTTCCCGCATCATTTCCCCGTCCTCCCCGGGCAGGCCGAAGATGAGATGCACGCAGATCATGGCCTTCGGCGCACCTTCCCGCAGGCGGGTATATCCGTCGAGAAACTGCGCCCAGCTGTGCCCCCGATTGATCCGTTCCGCAGTCACATCGTGGGCTGACTGCAGACCAAGCTCCACCGTCAGATCAGTGCTTTGCGAGACCTCATGGAGCAGCGAAATCACCTCGTCCGGCAGGCAATCGGCTCGGGTGGCGATATTCAGTCCCACCGCGCCCGGCAATGCGAGGGCCTCGTCATACCGGCGACGGAGCACTTCCACGGGGGCATAGGTGTTGGTGTGGGCCTGCAGATAAGGGATGCAGCGCGTGGTGGGCCACTTTCGTGCCAGCTGTTCCCGCACCAG
>JAFTUB010000167.1 GCA_017466495.1 Clostridia bacterium | reverse complement strand
TGCTGCGACCTCTTTTCCCAAGCCACCTTCGGTCAGGCGCGAGGTGGAACGATGTCTCCGTGACTACTGCGGCAATCCCGGGCGAAGCGCCCATAAGCTGTCATTGGCCGCAGCGGAGGCAGTCTATGACTGCCGTTTGGCTGCCGCAGAGCTCTTTGGCGTCTCTTCGCCGGAGAGAATCATCTTCACCTATAACACCACCTATGCCCTGAATATGGCCATTAAGGGGCTTCTGCGGCGCGGTGATCATGTGCTGATCAGCGACATGGAGCACAACGCGGTTTTTCGTCCTGTGCATCGATTGGCGGAACTGGGAGAGATCAGCTACAGCATCTTCCCAACCGGCTGCACCGATCCCTTCGGATCGGCCGAGGATCTTTTGTGCGCCCTTCGCAAGCTTATCCGTCCCAATACGCGTATGCTGATCACCGCGCACATTCCAAATCTCTGTTCCGCAGTAATGCCTCTGGATATTCTTGGACGGTTTTGCCGGGAAAAAAAGCTTCTTTTTGTTGTCGATGCTGCCCAAAGCGCGGGAATCGAACACATCGACTGCACAAAGATGCAGATTGATGCTCTTTGTGTCCCCGGGCATAAGGGACTGTACGGACCTCAAGGGAGCGGGATCCTCGCACTTGGTGAGGATATGACCATGGCCACGCTGATTGAGGGCGGAAGCGGGATCCACTCCCTGGATCCCATGATGCCGGAATTTCCGCCTGAGCGATACGAGGCAGGTACGCTTGCCACCCCAACCTTGGCAGGGCTGTGCGCCGGAATCCGGTTTGTTCGTGAACGCGGGCTTGATCGGATCCGAAAGCAGGAACAGATGCTTTATCTTCGCTTGCGGGAACAGCTGCTCAACACCGACGGGATCACGGTCTATGCGCCCCATCACGTGGGATCTACCCTTCTGTTCAATATAGACGGAATTCCTTCCTCCGATGCGGCGGCAATGCTGAATCAGCGGGATATTTATCTCAGAGCCGGATTCCATTGTGCACCGCTCGGGCACAGGACCTTGAACACGGGGGAAAACGGTGCCCTGCGAGTAGGATTTTCGGTATTCAATCATACTGGCGACGTGGATGAGCTGGTCTTTGCTGTCAGGCGGATACAACGGGAATATCGAGGAAAACACAAAGAAACACCGCGCTGAATGCGCGGTGTTTCTCTTTTGTATGCTTATATCTCTTCCGGCTGTACTTGTTCGGCAGGCTTGTGCAAAACACGGATAGCCTCAAAAATGCTCTTGACAGGAATCAATTCAATATCCACATCCAATTTCCGCTTTTCCAGATTGCGCGCGGGAACAACGGCACGGGTGAAGCCCAGCCGCATTGCCTCACGAACGCGGTGCTCAAGGCCGGAAATTGCTCTGCACTCGCCGGACAGGCCCAGCTCACCCAGCACAATCAGATCATCGGGGACAACCCGATCGGTCAGCGAAGAAATCAAGGCCAGTGCCACCGCCATATCCACAGCGGGTTCATCCAGGCGCAGGCCGCCAATGACATTGAGGTATACATCATTTGCCGAGAACTTCAGCCCGAGCCGCTTCTCCAGAACGGCAAGGGTCAGACACATTCGGTTGTAGTCAATGCCGTTGGAAGCACGCCTGGGTGCGGGATAGGGCGTTTGGGTGACCAACGCCTGAATCTCGGCAATCAAAGGGCGTGTTCCCTCCAGCGTGCATACGGCGCAGTTGCCGCTCATTCCGCGGGGACGGCCGGACAGCAGGAGCATGGAGGGATTTTCCACCTCGCGAAGGCCCTGCTCTTCCATCTCAAACACGCCGATCTCATTGGTGGAACCGAAGCGGTTTTTGATGGCACGGATAATGCGGTATGCCTGCTGACGCTCACCTTCAAAATAGAGCACGGCATCCACCATGTGCTCCAGCACCTTGGGGCCCGCAATGCCGCCTTCCTTATTGACATGCCCCACCAGAAGAACGGAAATCCCCTCGCTCTTAGCGCGGTTGATGAGCGACAGGGCATTTTCCCGCACCTGAGTTACACTGCCGGGGGTGGAAGAAAGCCGATCACTGTACAGGGTTTGAATGGAGTCCACAATGAGGACCTCGGGTTTCACCGCGTCCACTTCATGCATAACCCGATCAAGATTGGTTTCTGTCAGAATGTAGAGGTTTTCGCCCGTAACACCAAGCCGCTGAGCGCGCAGCTTCAGCTGACCGCCGGATTCCTCACCCGATACATAGAGAACCCGACGAGTCTTGCAGAGAACATCGGATACTTGCATGAGCAAAGTGGATTTACCGATTCCGGGCTCACCCGACAGCAGAACGACAGAGCCATGCACCAGGCCGCCGCCAAGCACGCGGTCAAGCTCATTCAGACCTGTTTCGGAACGCATATAGGTGGGCAGTTCAAGCGAAGCATAATCCACGGCATGATTATCCACAGGGGAATAATTGAGACGTCCGCCGCTTTTTTCCGTGGGCAGCTCCACTTCTTCCGCAAAGGTGTTCCACTCCCCGCAGGCGGGACATTTTCCCAGCCACTTCGGGGAGCGATAACCGCAGGAATTGCAGCAATAGATACTTTTCGGCGCTTTCATTGACTTCTCCTTTGGGAAATACTTCTTCGTACATTATACTACACCGTCCGAGAAAAATCAAGACATAGATCCATCCGGAGATAAATAATGACAGATTGCCGAAAAGATAACCGTACTCAGTTCACCAAGGTATTCATCATTTCCCAGTTTAGCACATTCATCCGGATTGGACAGGAAACCGCATTCAATCAGCACGGCAGGACGGTCACAATGAGCAAGGAGATAGATGCTGCTGTCTGCCGGCTTGATGTTGCGGTTATTATCCGGCTGCAGGTGGGTTTTGACTTGCTTCTGTACCGTTTCGGCCAATATGACGCTGTTCTCGTGGTTGGAAGAGTAGTAAACCTGAAGGCCACAATACTGCGCCTGGGAGAAGGAGTTCATATGAATGCTGACCAGTATTCCTTCCGGTGTTCCCTGGACGAGTTTTAAGCGGGAACGAAGATCGGTCATTTTTCTCTTCCCGCTCACCGCCGCATCGGGATCATTGAGCATTTTGTCCTCGGTCCGGGTCATCACTACGGGAATACCGGCAAGCCTGAACATATCCTGCAGCATTTGCGCAACCTTCAAATTTACCGTCTTCTCCAAGAGTCCGTCCACCCCCACCGCTCCCCCGTCTTCTCCGCCGTGACCGGCATCCAATACAATACATGGCATTATCGGAGAGTTCGCACCGGCGGTTCCCGTTACTGCGCTGTTTTCTCCATGCTCCATGAAAAACAGCAAAATCAGGGTAAGCAAAACAAAAAGACCCGTGAAAAACAAATATCCCACCGTGAACCGCAGCGGTGATGATGTCTCGGACGCATTTCGCGGCATATAATCACTCCCTTCCCTCCATCCTATGTTCTTCCGTATGGAACTATTCGGAACGAATACACTTTGTGAAAAAATCCCTCTTTTTCCCCTTGACACAGGCTAGGAATTTTGCTATAATATCTCTAATCAAAATCTTTTTTGAGTCCAACCAATACCACATTTTAAGGAGAGAAAGAGATGGATTTCCACAACAAAATCGTACAGGAAGGCCTCACCTTTGATGATGTCCTTCTCATCCCCGCGCAGAGTGACGTGATCCCCAACCAGGTTAAGCTGCACACCAGACTGACCAAAAAGATCAACCTCAACATTCCCCTGATGTCCGCCGCAATGGACACCGTTACCGAATCCGCCCTGGCGATTGCCATTGCCCGTGAAGGCGGCGTCGGTGTTATTCATAAGAATATGTCGGTTGAGCAGCAGGTCGATCAGGTTGACCGGGTCAAGCGCAGCGAGAATGGCGTAATCACCAACCCCTTCTTCCTCTCCCCTGACAACTATGTTTATGAGGCCAATGACCTCATGCGCAAGTTTAAGATTTCGGGTGTTCCGATCTGCGACGAGGATCGCCGCCTGGTCGGCATTATTACCAACCGTGATATGCGCTTCCTGGTGGACTACAATGTCCGTATCAAGGAAGTCATGACCAAGGAAAACCTGATTACTGCGCCCGTCGGCACCAATCTTGAACTGGCACAGGAAATTCTCCGTCATCATAAGATTGAGAAGCTGCCCATCGTGGATGATGACTACCGACTTCGCGGTCTGATCACCATCAAGGACATTGAGAAGGCTACCCGTTACCCCAACTCCGCAAAGGATGCCCAGGGCCGTCTGCTCTGCGGTGCTGCCATTGGTATTACCAAGGATGTTATTGAGCGTGCAGGCGCTCTGCTTGCTGCCGGTGCTGACTTCCTGGTTCTCGACTCGGCCCACGGTCACTCCAAGAACATCTTCACTGCACTGGAGAGCATCAAAAATGCTTATCCCGACTGCCAGCTGATTGCCGGCAACATTGCTACCGCTGCTGCTGCCCGCGATCTTTGCGAGGCAGGTGCCGACGCCATCAAGGTCGGTATCGGCCCCGGTTCGATCTGTACCACCCGTGTGGTTGCCGGTATCGGTGTGCCCCAGGTAACGGCAATCATGAATGCCGCCGAAGTTGCCGAAAAATACGGCGTTCCCGTTATTGCTGACGGCGGTATCAAGTACTCGGGCGACCTGCCCAAAGCAATCGCTGCAGGCGCCAGCGTAATCATGATTGGTTCTCTGCTGGCTGGCTGTGAGGAGAGCCCCGGTGCTACCGAGATCTATCAGGGCCGTTCCTTCAAGGTTTACCGCGGCATGGGCTCCATCGCTGCTATGGAGCAAGGCTCCAAGGACCGTTACTTCCAGGAAGGCAACCGCAAGCTTGTTCCCGAGGGCGTTGAGGGGCGTGTTCCCTACAAGGGCCCCCTGGCAGATACCATCTTCCAGCTCATCGGCGGTCTTCGCGCCGGTATGGGTTACTGCGGTGCGCCCACCATTGAGGATCTTCGTCAGAAGGGTCAGTTCGTCCGCATCACCGGTGCCGGTCTGCGCGAATCCCATCCTCACGATATCAACATCACCAAGGAAGCGCCCAACTACAGCGCCCAGGTTTAATCAACAAAAAACTGACACCGGTTGTTCGGTGTCAGTTTTTTGCTGTCAAATAAAAATATCCCCCATACCGTTTGGTATGGGGGGTGACTGTTTTTGTTATGCCAGGTAGGGCTTCAGCTCAGCGAAGAGCGCATCGGTGTCATCGCTGTGCGCTGTCAGCGTGATGGGCTTGAGCAGATCGAGGCTGAAGATGCCCATGATCGACTTTGCATCGACGATATAGCGGCCGGAAGCCAGGTCTACGTCGATATCGTAGCGGTTAACGATGTTAACGAACCCCTGTACGTCCTGGATGGTGGAAAGACGAATTTCAATGGATTTCATAGCAAACATCTCCTTTTACCAATTTTATGATATTAGCATACACTATTTTTTTCGGTTTGTCAAGAGATTTTCGCGTAATTGACCGACACAGTTCGCTGTATTTTGGCATAATTTTCCCTTGTTTACAAAATATCGCTTGTTTATCCCTTGGCATCGTGATATAATGCAAAAAAAACATTCATAGGATGTGAGACAGTGTCAACCGAATCCAGAAAAAATACCTCTTCCGACAGAAAGAAAAAGCTTTTTGGCGTACTTGCCATTGCGGTGTTTGTTCTTTTCTTTGCCGTTGTTTTCGTCTTTGTGGGCAATCCTCTGATCCGATTTCTGCACGAACCGGAACGTTTTCGCCAGTGGGTTTCCGACGCCGGAATATGGGGCAAACTTTGCTTTATTGGTATGGTCATACTTCAGGTTGTAGTGGCTATTATTCCGGGAGAACCCTTTGAGATCGGCGCGGGCTATGCTTTCGGATTTTGGGAAGGCACTCTGCTTTCCCTGATTGGTGCTGCATTGGGCAGCATACTGATCTTCCTTTTTGTCCGTCGGTGGGGCATCAAGGTTGTTGAGATTTTCTTTTCCCGGGAGAAGATCCGTTCCCTGCGCTTCCTGCAAAATCAAAAGCGTGTGGAGCTTGTGGTTTTTCTCATCATGCTGATTCCCGGAACCCCTAAAGATCTGCTTTCCTATTTTGTGGGTCTTACAGACATTAAGCTTTCCACCTGGATCATCATTTCGGTTTTTGCGCGCCTGCCGTCCCTGGTTTCCTCGACCCTCGGCGGAGATGCCTTGGGGGAGGAAAACTATACCGCTGCCATCATTGCGTTTATTGTTGCCGCGGGAGTTAGTTTGCTTGGAATTGCACTTTACCGCCTGATCTGCCGTCGGAATGCATCGGACAAGTCCGGTAGCGAAACTTTAACGTGATAATACACAAAAACTTACATTTTCTGTACGTAATTTCTCAATTATTCCTCTTCCCTTTTTCGATGATTTGTGATATAATAATTAAATCGAGATTGGAGTGGTGTTTATTTTGCCGATATCTTCTTTTTTTCCACACCCGCCCCGCCTATTGATCGTTGCCGGACATTTCGGTGCCGGGAAAACCAATGTGGCGCTGAACCTGGCATACATGCTCAAAGCCGAGGGACGGGAGGTTACCCTGATCGATTTGGATATTGTCAATCCCTATTTCCGTGCCGCCGATGCGGAAGATGCACTGCGAGCCGCGGAAATTCAGTATATCAATCCCCCCTTTGCCAACACCAACGTAGATATTCCCGTGCTCGGTGCCGAGATTCAACGAGTCTTCCCCATGCTTGAGCAGAATCCCAATGCTTCTGTAATTTTCGATGTTGGCGGCGACAACGGTGCGGTTGCACTGGGGCGCTATCATGCGGAACTGACAAGACTTGGTGCCTACATGCTTTGTGTAGAGAATGCCTACCGTCCGCTTACCGATTCTCCCGAGGCAATGCTGGAAAACCTGCAGGAAATTGAAGCATATTCCCGTCTGCGCTGTGATGCCATTGTCAACAACAGCAACCTGGGCGAGGAAACCTCCGCTGAGGATTTACTGAATGCGATGCCCACCATGGATGCATTCGCGGCTCTGGCCGAGCTCCCCATTCTCTTTACTACCGTTTGCACTCCACTCCGCAGAACTGACCTGCAGCACAGTTTGGTAAAATCCCCGGTTTTGGAGATACAGAACTATACCCGAAAGCTTTTTTAATTTGAATTCATTAGGAGGAAATATATATGAACAAAGTCAGCTTTCAAGTCGATCTTTGTAAGGGCTGCGGCCTGTGCACGCTGGTCTGCCCCAAGAAGATCCTCGAACTCTCCCCTGACACATTGAACGCCAAAGGCTATCACCCCGCTGTTGTCACCGACATGGCAAAATGTATCGCCTGCGCAATGTGTGCCTCCATGTGCCCCGACACGGTCATCCGCGTCGAGCGCGACGTTTAATCAATTTTAAGAAAGGATACTGTACATATGGGACACAAGGTACTTATGAAGGGTAACGAGGCCATTGCGGAAGCCGCCATTCAGAACGGATGTCTGCATTTCTTCGGCTACCCCATCACCCCTCAGACCGAAATTTCCGAATACATGGCCAAGCGTATGCCCAAGGTCGGCGGGCTCTGCCTGCAGGCTGAGAGCGAAGTGGCCGCAATCAATATGGTTATGGGTGCCGCAGCAGCCGGCAGCCGTGTCATGACCTCTTCCTCTTCCCCCGGAGTATCCCTGAAGAGCGAGGGAATCAGCTACATTGTTGGCTGTGATCTGCCCTGCGTGATTGTCAACGTTCAGCGCGGAGGCCCCGGTTTGGGCGGTATTCAGCCCTCCCAGGCTGACTACTACCAGGCAACCAAGGCAAACGGCCACGGTGACCTGCATCTCTTCGTAGTCGCTCCTGCTTCCGTGCAGGAGATGGCAACCTTGACAGGCGTTGCATTTGTCGTTGCCGACAAATACCGCACCCCTGCACTGATCCTGGCAGACGGCGCTCTTGGCCAAATGATGGAACCTGTTGAATTCGAGGTGGAGAAGAAGACAGATCTGCCTGAGAAGTCCTGGGCTGCCAACGGCCACGGCGGCAAGCGCAAGAAGAATATTATCAACTCCCTCTTCATGGATCCGGTAGACCTTGAAAATTCCATCAAGGAGCGATTTGCCCGCTACGCCGCCATCGCTGAGAATGAGACCCGCTGGGAAGAATTGATGGTTGAGGACGCAGATATTGTCATGGTTGCTTACGGCATCACCTCCCGTATCTGCAAAACCGCCATCAATGCTGCCCGTGCCAAAGGAATTAAGGTCGGTCTTATCCGTCCCATCACCCTGTGGCCCTTCCCCTCTGCCGCGCTTAAAAAGGCTGCGGAAACCGCAAAACATTTCATGGTCTGCGAGCTGAACATGGGCCAGATGGTGGACGATGTAAAGGTCGCCATTGACTGTGCACGTCCTGTCAGCTTCTACGGCCGTACCGGCGGTGTGATGCCTTCTTCTGAGGAAGTGCTGGCAGAAATCGAAAAAATCGCAGGAGGTCTGGCAAAATGATCGTTTTTGATAAGCCGAAAGCTCTTTCCAATGTCCCGCTCCACTACTGCCCCTGCTGCACCCACGGTATTGTGCACCGTCTTGTTGCCGAAGCATTGGATGCGCTGGATATTACCGATAAAACCGTTGGTGTGGCCCCTGTCGGCTGCTCGGTATTTGCATACAACTACTTTGAGTGCGACATGATCCAGGCCGCCCACGGCCGCGCTCCCGCCGTTGCTACCGGTGTCAAGCGCACCCATCCCGATACCATCGTTTTCACCTATCAGGGTGACGGTGACCTTGCCGCCATCGGAACTGCCGAGACTGTGCACTCCGCAACCCGCGGCGAAAACATCACCATCATCTTCATCAATAACGCCATTTACGGTATGACCGGCGGTCAGATGGCGCCCACTACCCTGCCCGGCCAGGTGACCACTACCTCGCCCTATGGCCGCGATCCCAAGATTCAGGGTAACCCCGTCCGTGTCTGCGAAATGCTCTATACCCTTGACGGTGTTGCGTATGCCGAGCGCGTTTCGGTGGATACGCCCAAGAACATCAATAACGCCAAGCGCGCAATCAAGAAGGCCTTCCAGAATCAGATTGACGGCAAGGGCTTCTCCATCATCGAAGTTCTTTCCACCTGCCCCACCAACTGGGGAATGTCTCCCGCCGACTCCCTGGAGTGGCTGCGTCAGAACATGATGCCCCACTATCCTCTCGGCGTGTACAAGGACATTGATGCAAAGAAGGAGGAGAACTGATATGACCACGAAAATTCTTCTCGCCGGATTCGGCGGCCAGGGCATTCTCTTTGCCGGCAAGCAGCTGGCCAAGACCGCAATGTACGCTAATCTGCAGGTTTCCTGGCTTCCCTCTTACGGCCCTGAAATGCGCGGCGGCGCAGCGAACTGCTCGGTAATTATTTCCGATGAGGAAATCGGTTCTCCCATTGTTACCGCCCCCGATGTGCTGATCGCCCTGAACCTGCCTTCCTTTGACAAGTTTGAGCCCGCCATCGTCCCCGGCGGTCTACTTATCGCCGACAGCACGCTGATTGCCAAGGAGTCTACCCGTACCGATATTCGGATCTGCCGCATTCCCGCAACCGGCATTGCCGCTGAGAACAAGCTTGAAGGCTTCGCCAATGTCATCGTTCTGGGACAGCTGCTGAAGCAGACCGGTATCTTTGCTTATGATGAATTCCTTGACTTGATGGTCAAGGGTATTCCCGCTGCCAAGGCTGCGCTGATCGAAAAGAACAAACGCGCTCTGGAGCTGGGGTATCAGTACGAAGCATAAATCGGTAATCCAAAAACATGAGTGCCGTGTGGATCACACGGCACTCA
>JAFTUB010000166.1 GCA_017466495.1 Clostridia bacterium | reverse complement strand
GGATGGCGGAGATTTTGCCGAAGTTTGCGGGATTTGCGGAGGGAAAAAAGAAAAGGTGCCGCGCGGTCTGCGCGGCACCCCGTGGATTCAGATATTATTCCACCCGGCAGGGGGCGATCTGGGGCAGATTGCCGATCACCGCGGCCAGGACCGTGGTGACGATGATCTCAGGGATCATATACATACCGTTGTAGCAGATCGAGTAGACCACCGACAGGGAAGCACCCGAGAAGGTGCCGAGGATGGATTCACCGAATGCGCCCATTTCCGAGAAGAACCACTCGGCCCAGGTGCCGAAGAAGATGGCACCCGAGATCACATGAGCCAGGTAGCGCAGGCTGAGCGCCACCACGCAGCCAAGGCAAAGGGCGGGGATCTTTTTCATGCGGTTCCGGAAAATACCGCCTGTTCCCAGCAAGGTGTAAGCGATAATGTAGTCAATGAGGATCACCAGAATGGCATGGCCGAAAACCATGTAGCTGTCGCTGGAGGGCATGAAAAAGGCCGAGACGGTGCTGTAGCCCATGAGCATTTGCAGCACAGAATAGGCCAGGCCGCAGAACAGGCCCCATTTGGTGCCGAACATATAGGCGATGACGACAATGGGCAGCATACTGCCCACGGTGAAGCCTCCGCCAAAGGCGGCGTTGATGAAGGGAATGGCCTGGCAGATCAGGGCAATGGCGGTGGCCACCGCCAGCATCATGGCGGTGAGGATAAGACGCTGTGTTTTGGTTTTTTTCACAAAAACACCTCCGATAAAAAATGATCGCACGGGAAATATACCCGTGCGGTTGTATCGAAGTGACGCGTCCAACTCCATAAACTCCCTACGCCGGTATTATCCGAATCAGGTTAAAGGGTTCGGGCATAGCCCATCTCAGCCGACCGTCGTCAGCACCCCTGTTTACTATTCAATTCCTGTGCGATGGGTTCATTATAGCACAGTGTGCGGGCGATGTCAACCCCTATTTGCCATTTTTCGGCAAGACAAATTTTTTTTGGGGGGACGAGAAAAGGTGCCGCGCAGATTGCGCGGCACCTTGGGAATACAAATCGATCAGCCTACCAGCTTAGCGGCAGTCTCGTTGACGTTAACGGTAACCTTCTCGGCCAGGGCCTCGTAAGCTGCGGTGTACTTCTCGTTCTTCAGCGCATTCTCCACAGTCAGCTTCCATACGGGCTCGCCTTCGCCGACGTAGTACATGATGTGTGCGCCGTGCTGAGCGGTTTCCACAATCTCAACGTCGCCTGCCTTGCGGGCTGCGTCGAAGAGCCATGCGTCGAATTCCTCGACCATTTCGCCCTCATTTACGTTCTCATACAGACCGCCGTTGGTGTTGGAGCCGGGATCCTCGGAGTACTTGTTTGCCAGTTCGGCAAATGCGTCCTCGGTCTTTGCACTTGCTTCCCACTCAGCCAGGATTTCTTCGGCCTTGGCCTTAGCGCCATCGGCGTCGGTGTGGTTGGCGGACTGGAAGAGGATGTGGCGGACATCGCGGGTGAGGGTTTCATCGCGGTACTCGGTGCGCTCCATCATGTAGACGATGCAGGCCACAGCCTCGGTATCCTCTACAATGAAGGTCTCGCCGACCTTGCGGCCGTCCTCAAATGCCCACTTGCCCTGCTCGGTCTCGCGGGAGTTGTACTTGGTGTACTTGGTGGACTCGATGTTGTCGGCAATATTTTCTTCGGTGATCTCAACACCCTCGGGAACATTGCCCTTCATGTACTCGGTCAGGTGAGCGTCGAACTCTGCAACGGTTTTGCAGGCGGCCAGAGCCTCTGCCTTCTCCTTCAGAGCGGCCATGAGCTGAGCCTTTTCCTCGTCGGTTGCATTGGCAGTCTCTGCCTCGGTTGCGGCGAAGCTGAACTGGCGCAGGTCAACGTAGGTGTAGGTCTCGCGGTTCTCGTCAAAGTAGGTGTTGATCTCGTCGTCGGTCAGGGTAATGCCGTCGCTGATCTTCTGGGAGTACTTGGTTGCCAGAGCGGAGAGCTCCATGGCAGCACGGACGTCCTTTTCCTTGATGCCGGCACCGTACTGGGCGGAAAGGAAAGCGGATACGCCGGGGTAGTTATAGGCAGCTGCGGTTTCAGCGATGGAAGCCATGGTTTCATCGATACCGGCAATCTCATCGGCGGAGAGCTCAATCCCCTCGGCGCGGGCAGACTCGGCCAGCACCAGCATTTCCTCTACCTGAGAAACAGTAGAACTAAGGAAATAGTCGTGCCAGGTCATGTCCTCGGTGTAGGCCTGCTTGTCAAGCGGACGGGAGGTGTCAAGACCGAAGTAGGAGAGGTAGTCACCCATCTGGTTGACAAAGCCGTAGTAGCTGGTCTTGTAGAAGTAGTTCATCATTGCGGCGTTGACCGTGTAGTTCTCACTGGTCATGGGCTTGAAGCTGTGCAGCAGAATGCCGGAGCTTGTGATCATGTTGAAGGCGATTGCGGCGATGATGATGACAACAGTCGCAATCAGAAAGATTTTGATTCCCAGATCCTTACCGGAAATCTTTTTCTTGGTTGTAGCCATGGTATGAATACCGCCTTTTCTTTGTTTTTTTTGTCGGATTTTACAGTTACTCTTTATTATACCGATTCTTCGTGATGGGTTTGTGAACGAAAGATGAATATTACATAAATTTTATGTAACCGGTGCGGAATACCGCACCGCGCCGTTACACATTCATGATCACGGGGAGAACCATGGGCTTGCGCTTGGTTTTGGCGTAGAGGAACTTGGAGAGGTCATCCTTGACCTTGCTCTTAATCTCCATGCGGTCCACCACACCGGTGTCCATGCAGTCGGTGAGGGCGTCCAGAGCGAGATTGCGTGCCTGCTCCATCAGCTCCTCCGATTCTCTGACATAGACAAAGCCGCGGGAGATGATATCGGGACCCGAGAGGATCATGCCCTCGTCAATATCCACGGTGGCTACCACCACAATCAGGCCGTCCTGAGCCAGATGGCGGCGGTCGCGGAGGACGATGTTGCCCACATCACCCACACCGTAGCCGTCCACCAGCACCTTGCCCGAGGGCACTGTGCCGTTGAAGCGTGCGCCGTGCTGGTCGATCTCCAGCACGCGGCCGATGTCGGAGATGAAGATATTGCGGTCCTCAATGCCCATATAGCGCGCCAGCTCGCGGTTGGCGGCCAGGTGGCGGAATTCGCCGTGGATGGGCATGAAGTACTTGGGCTTGGTCAGTGCCTGCATCAGCTTCAGCTCTTCCTGGCAGGCGTGGCCCGAAACGTGAACCTCCACCACAGAGTCGTGAAGTACGCTGACACCGTTCTTGGAGAGCTCGTTGATGACGCGGCCCACCAGCTTTTCGTTGCCGGGGATTGCGCTGGAACTCAGTACCACCAGATCCTGGCGGCCGAGGGTTACCTTGTCATGCTCACCCCAGGCCATGCGGTAGAGGGCAGACATGGGCTCGCCCTGGCTGCCTGTGGTGATGATGGTCAGCTCCTCGGGCTTATAGCGGCGGATATCGGCGATATCGATGAGCACGCCGGAGGGAACCTTCATGTAGCCCAGTTCCACAGCAGCACCTACGACGTTGAGCATACTGCGCCCGGTGATGGCTACCTTGCGGCCGTGGTTGGCCGAGGCATCAATGATCTGCTGGACGCGATGCACGTTGGAGGAGAAGGTGGCAATGACCAGCCGCTTGTCGGCGTTGCGGGTGAAGATATACTCCAGGGACTCGCCCACCTTGCGCTCGGAGGGGGTGAACCCGTGACGCTCGGCGTTGGTAGACTCGCACATCAGGAGCAGAACACCCTCGCGGCCGATTTCGCCCAGGCGGGTGACGTCCATCATTTCGCCGTCGATGGGGGAGATATCCAGCTTGAAGTCGCCGGTGTGGACCAGTGTACCCAGAGGGGTACGGATGGCCAGACAGCAGGCATCGGCGATGGAGTGGTTGACCCGAATGAACTCTGCACTCAGCCCGCCCAGCTTGACCACATCTCCGGCAGAGACGACGTTGAGCTTGGGCTGGTGGGGGAGACGGTGCTCCGCCAGCTTGTTGCGCAGAATGCCCAGGGTCAGCTTAGTGCCGTAGATGGGCGGGTTGATGGTGCGCAGGATATAGGGGATGGCACCGATGTGGTCTTCATGGCCGTGGGTGAGCAGGAGACCGCGGATGCGATCCTGATTTTTCTCCAGATACGTGATGTCGGGAATGACCAGGTCAATGCCCAGCATTTCCTCGTCGGGGAAGCCCAGGCCGCAGTCTACAATAATAATATCATTGCCGTGCTCGATGACGGTGATATTCTTGCCGACTTCGTTGAGGCCGCCCAGGGATATGATGCGAAGCTTGCCCAAATC
>JAFTUB010000165.1 GCA_017466495.1 Clostridia bacterium | reverse complement strand
TTTCCATCAAGGCTTCCAACGTGCCCGATATGATTGCCGCCAATCGTCTGGTGGCCGCTGCCTGTGAATATCCCCTTCACCTTGGGGTAACCGAGGCGGGAAGCGAGAACATGGGCATGATCAAGAGTGCCGCCGGCATCGGTGCACTGCTTTGCGACGGCATCGGCGACACCCTTCGGGTGTCCCTCACTGCCGATCCCATTCGCGAGGTGGCGGCGGCGCGGAAGATTCTGGCCGCTGTGGATATGGAGGAGCAGCGGGGACTTGACCTTATCTGCTGCCCCACCTGCGGGCGGACAAAGATCGATCTCATCCCCTTGGTAGCGCGTTTTGAGGAAGCTGTGGCCGCCGAGGGCCTGGATCAGCTCCCCCTGAAGGTGGCGCTGATGGGCTGTGTGGTCAACGGCCCCGGGGAAGCCCGTGAGGCTGATTTGGGGATTGCCGGCGGTGTGGGGGAGGCCGTCCTCTTCACCCACGGACAGATCATCGACCGCATTCCCGAGGGGGAAATTATCCCCCGCCTGATCGCCGAGCTGAAGGCCAGACAAAAATCTCTTTGACCAAGGAGATCCCATGGAAAACGAAAAGAAACTGACCGAGATCTTTTCCCGGTTTTGCCCCAGCGAAGCCCAGCGGGAGATCTTGCTCAGCGCAGGAGATGTCCGTCTGCGTGCCGACCGTTTATCGCGGATGATTGAGATCCACGCATCCTTTCCCCGGCCCATCCAAAAGCCGAAGCTGTATGAGCTGGAAACGGGGATTGCAGAAGCATATCAGCTGAACTCGGTGCGGATCCTGCCCCATTATCCCGCCGAATGCTTTGACGAAAGCTATATTCCTCAGGTGCTGATCGAGGCTGAGCGCGTGGGCATTGTGGCCCGCGGATTTTTCACCGGCAGTACCCATACCCTGACCGAAGGTGCGCTGACGCTGGCTATCCCCTTTGCCGATGGCGGCGTGCGTCTGCTGTACGATGCCCGCACCCCCGAGGTGATCGAGGGAATCATCCGCAGTGAGTTTGGTCTGGAGATTAAGGTAACGGTGATTCGGGACGAAAATGCGGCACCTGTGTCCGACCGTGCTGAAGCTTTCGCGGCCCTTGACCGCAAAATTATTCAGGCCGAGCAGGAATACCATACCGCAAAATCCGCGCCGCCTCCTCCTGCCGAAGAGAAGGAGGACAGAACTGCTAATCTGAAGAAAGTGCAGACGCTGATGGATGCTCCCCCGCCCAAGGTGGAAGGGAATCTGTATACCATCGGCTACCGCACCTTTGACGTGTCGGCGCCTAACTTTGCTGTGGGCGGGGACTTCCCCCTCACCGATCCTACCCCCATCGCCGCCCTGGATCATCCTGCGAGGAACCTGGTGGTGTTCGGCGAGGTCTTTGGCTTCACCCGCGAGGAAACCCGCGGAGGAGGGAAGTACAACATCAGCTTCGGCCTCACCGACGGATCTGCTTCCATTATGGTGCGCCGCTTCTCGGCCGAAGCCGAGGACGCAGATATTCTGTGCGGAGCGGTGAAGGACGGTGCGGTGATCGCCGTGCGGGGATACACCAAGCCCGACCGCAATGACGATGACCTGTCCCTCTATTACAGTGACATCGCTGTGATCGCCAAAAAGGGGCGCACCGACAACGCACCCGAAAAGCGCATTGAGCTGCATCTGCACACCAATATGTCGGCCATGGACGCCGTAATCCCTCCCGATGTGGCGGTGAAAACCGCCAAGGCATGGGGGCATTCTGCAGTTGCCATCACCGACCACGGCAATGTCCAGGCCTTCCCCGAGGCCATGATCGCAGCGGAAAAGTGCGGCATGAAGGTGATCTACGGTATCGAGGCCTACTTTGTGGACGATACCGCCCGTGCCCTGTGGGGCAATGCCGACCGCAGCTTTGACGAGGAGATCATCGTTTTTGACCTGGAGACCACCGGCCTCTCCCACATCAACTGCAAGATCACCGAGATCGGTGCGGTGCTGTTCCGTGACGGCGAGGTGGTGGAGCGCTTCAACGCCCTGGTTAACCCGGGCTGTCCCATTCCCCCCAATATTGTGGAGCTGACGGGGATTACCGACGAAATGGTGGCCGACTGTCCCCCCATCGAGGAAGTCCTGCCCCAGTTCCTTGCCTTCGTCGGTGACCGCCTGATGGTGGCCCACAACGCCAACTTTGATATCTCCTTCGTCCGTACCGCTGCCGAGGCCTGCGGACTCCCCTTCAACAACGATTATCTCGATACTGTTGCCCTGTCCCGCCACCTTAATCCCGACCTCAAGCGGCACAAGCTTGACGTGCTGGCCGAGCACTACGGGCTGGGTGAATTTGACCACCACCGCGCCTGTGACGATGCCGAGATGCTGGCACGAATCTTCGCCTGCATGGTGGAGCGCATGAAGACCGAGGGACTCAACAACTTTGCGGACATGATCACCGACATGAGTGAGCATGCCGATCCCTTGAAACTGCGCACCTTCCACCAGATTCTGCTGGTGCGGAACCAGGCGGGAATGAAAAATCTCTATAAGCTGATCTCGGCGGGCTATCTGCAGTATTACCGCCGTAACCCGCGCCTGCCAAAATCTCTCCTGTCCGAGATGCGAGAGGGGCTTCTCCTCGGCTCTGCCTGCGAGGCAGGTGAGCTGTTTACTGCGATCTTAGAGAATCGTCCCCAGGCCGAGATCGAGCAGATTGCTGAGTTCTACGATTACCTGGAGATTCAGCCCATTTGCAACAACCGATTCCTGGTACAGAAGGGAACGGTGGCCGACGACGAGGGCCTGCGGGATTTGAATCGCAAGATTGTTGCCCTGGGCAAAAAGCTGGGCAAGCCCGTGGTGGCTACCTGTGACGCCCACTTCCTCAACCCTGAGGATGAGATCTTCCGCAAGATCCTGCTGTCCGGTATGAAGTTTTCGGATGCCGACCGGGACGTGGGGATCTATTTCCGTACCACCGAGGAGATGCTGGAGGAATTTGCCTACCTGGGCGAGGAGACCGCCTACGAAGTGGTGGTTACCAATCCCAACAAGATCAACGATATGATCGAGGAAGTGCGCCCCATTCCCCGGGGCAACTATACCCCCAAGATGGACGGAGCCGAAGAAGAACTGCAGAGCCTTTGCTGGAATCGCGCCCGCTCCATGTACGGGGACGAGCTTCCCGAATATGTCACCGAGCGGCTTGACCGCGAGCTGACCTCCATCATCAAGCACGGCTTTGCGGTGCTGTACATGATCGCCCAAAAGCTGGTGGCCTATTCCGAGAGCCTGGGATATATGGTGGGCTCCCGCGGATCGGTGGGATCTTCCTTCGTTGCCACCATGTCGGGCATTTCGGAGGTCAATCCTCTCCCGCCCCACTACTACTGCCCCAAGTGCCGCTACAATACCTTCACCGATGCCGAGCAGAGTGCCAAGGCGGGGAAGGAGGACAGCGAACTGGTGGCACTGACCAAATCCGTGGGCTCAGGCTATGACCTTCCCGACCGGGACTGCCCCGTTTGCGGAACGCACCTCATCAACGAGGGGCACGATATTCCCTTTGAAACCTTCTTGGGTTTCTACGGCGACAAGTCCCCCGATATTGACCTGAACTTCTCCGGAGACGTGCAGGGCAAGGTACATAAGTACACCGAGCAGCTTTTCGGTGCGGAGAACGTTTTCCGCGCCGGAACCCTGGGCACCCTGGCCTCCAAGACCGCCTACGGCTTTGTGGCGAAGTATCTCGAGGGGAAGGGACTGTGGGCCAACAAGGCCGAAATGAACCGCCTGGTGGAGAACTGTGTGGGCATCAAGCGCACCACCGGTCAGCACCCCGGCGGCATCATCGTCGTCCCCAGAGAGTACGATGTGTATGATTTCACCCCGGTCCAGCATCCGGCTGATGACCCCAACTCCGACATCGTGACCACCCACTTCGCCTTCTCCTATCTCCACGATACCATCCTCAAGCTGGACGAGCTGGGACACGATATGCCCACCAAACTCAAGATACTGGAGCGGTACACGGGAATCCCCGTTACCGATATCCAGCTCAATGACCCTGCGGTGTACGAGCTCTTCCTCTCCACCAAGTCCATGGGGGTTTCCCCCGAGGACATCGGAGGCTGTCAGCTGGGCACCTGGGGGCTGCCTGAGTTTGGTACCCGTTTCGTGCAGCAGATGCTGCTGGACGCGAAGCCCAAGAACTTCTCCGACCTGCTGCAGATCTCGGGCCTGTCCCACGGCACCGACGTGTGGCTGGGCAACGCCCAGGATCTCATCAAGGCCGGCACCTGTACCATTTCCAACGTTATTGGTACCCGTGATTCCATTATGTTGGCGCTGATCAACTACGGAGTGGAGAAGAGCCTTTCCTTCAAGATCATGGAGTTTGTCCGCAAAGGCAGGGGCCTCACCCCCGAATTCGAGGCCGCCATGCGGGAAGCCGGGGTGCCCGAGTGGTATCTCGACTCCTGTAAAAAGATCAAGTATATGTTCCCCAAGGCCCATGCCGCCGCCTATGTGCGGCAGGCCATCCAGTTTGCCTGGTATAAGGTGCACTATCCCATGCACTTCTACGCCGCCTACTTTACCGCCGCCCCCGGCGGTTTCGACGGTGAGATCGTGGCTGGGGGCAAGGGCGCGGTGAAACGCGCCATTGCCGATATTGAGGCCAAGGGCATGGATGCCACCGCCAAGGAGCAGGCCATGGTGTCCTCCCTGCAGCTGATCATGGAGGCCATGGCGCGGGGCGTGCGCTTCCTGCCGGTGAGCCTGACCAAGTCGGATGCCAAGGCCTTCCTGCCCGAGGGAGATGCCATTCGAATGCCCTTCTCGGCACTTTCCGGTGTGGGCGACAACGCTGCCGCCAGTATCATCGAGGCCCGGGACAAGGACGTGATCTACTCTGTGGAGGAGCTGCGCATCAAGGCCAAGCTCACCAAGAGTGTCATGGAAATCCTGCGCCGCAACGGCGTCCTGGACGGGCTGAGCGAGACCAACCAGCTGACCCTGTTCTGATTTCGGAATATTAAAAGGAGACACAACGATGAAAAGATTGCTTTCCCTGTTTCTGTTCGTCTGTCTGCTGTGCGCTGCTTGTGCTTGCGGCGGTGAGACGCCCTCCGGCGTGCCGGATGGCACCTCCGCTCCTGAAACGACTGCCGCTCCGGTCATGATGCCTGTGGATATGG
>JAFTUB010000164.1 GCA_017466495.1 Clostridia bacterium | reverse complement strand
GAAAAAAGCACCTCCCCAAACCCCTCCGCAAAACCTCCCAAAATAATTTTTTATGAAAGTTTTTGGGTATTCCCAAGGTACTTTTTTCAAAATGTCAATTGGGTGGGGCGTGGGGCAAAGCCCCACATCACTTTATCCCCAGATAAATCATCAGCACACCGATATCTGCGGGGCTGACGCCGCTGATGCGGGTGGCCTGCCCCAAGGTCTTGGGGCGGAGGCGGGTCAGCTTTTGCGCCGCCTCAATGCGCAGGCCGGTGATGGCGGAATAGTCGATATCTTCGGGCAGGCGGTAGGCCTCCCGTTTCTCCAGCCGGGCCACCTCGGCCAGCTGGCGCTTGATGTAACCGGCGTATTTGATGCCCACCTCTACGCCGGTTACCACTCTGCGAGACAGGGCGGGACGGGCAGGGTCCAGTTTCGCCAGCGCGGCATAGACGATGCCGGGCCGGCGGAGCAGGTCGCCAAGAGAAATTCCCGTGGTGAGAGGAACCTGCCCCAGCTCGCCAAGGATGGCGTTGTTCTCAGCAGAGGGGGAGAGGTAAGTCGATTCCAGCCGTGCGCACTCGGCGTCGATGGCCTCCTGCTTGGCTTCGTATTCGGCCCAGCGTTCGTCCCCGATCAGCCCGACCTCGCGGCCCACCGGGGTGAGGCGGCGGTCAGCGTTGTCCTGCCGCAGCAGCAGGCGGTACTCCGAGCGGGAGGTCATCATGCGGTAAGGCTCATTGGTGCCCTTGGTCACCAGATCGTCAATGAGGGTCCCGATGTAGGAAGACGCCCGAGGCAGGATCATGGGCTCCCGTCCGCGCAGAGCCAGGGCGGCGTTGATTCCCGCCACCAGCCCCTGGGCCGCCGCTTCCTCGTAGCCCGAGGTGCCGTTGAACTGCCCCGCGCCCCACAGCCCCCGCACGGCGCGGAAGGCAAGATCAGCCGTCATCTGGGTGGGATCGGCGCAGTCGTACTCGATGGCGTAGGCATAGCGCATGATCTCGGCGTTGGCAAAGCCCTCCAGCGAGCGGAGCATGGCGTGCTGTACGTCGGGGGGAAGCGAGGTGGAGAAGCCCTGGATGTACAGTTCATCGGTGTCGGCACCCATGGGCTCCACGAAGAGCTGATGCCGCTCCTTGTCGGCAAAGCGCACCAGCTTGTCCTCGATGGAAGGGCAATAGCGGGGGCCCGTGCCGTGGATCTGTCCCGAGTACATGGCAGAGCGGGAAATATTGTCGCGAATGATGCGATGGGTCTCGGCGTTGGTGTAAACGATATGGCAGGGCAGCTGCTCCATGCCGTCAAAGGCATCCTCGGGGGTGTCGGCGGAATAGGGGGTGGGCTTGTCCTCTCCGGGCTGGATCTCCAGCACCGAGAAATCCACCGACTGCCGTTTCACCCGGGCAGGCGTGCCGGTCTTGAAGCGCATCAGGGTCAGCCCCAGGGCCTCCAGCGAAGCCGAAAGACCGACCGCCGGCAACAGTCCGTCGGGACCAGCGGCATAGTTACGGTCACCCACAAACACCCGCCCGTCCAGATGCGTACCCGTGGCAATGATGGCACCGCCGCAGCTCCACCGCTCCCCCAGCCGCGTTTCTACCCCGCAGACCCGGGGCGTGCCGTCGGCATCGGGCTCTGTGATCAGTGCCGTCACTTCGGCCTGCACCAACCGAAGGCCCGGTGTTTTCTCCAACACCCGCTTCATGTAAGCAGCATAGGCGCGGCGGTCGGCCTGGATCCGCTTGGAGTGTACCGCCGCGCCCTTTCCCAGGTTCAAGGTGCGGGACTGGAGGGTAACAGCATCGGCCGCCCTACCCATCTCGCCCCCCAGGGCATCGATCTCGTACACCAGATGCCCCTTCCCCGTTCCCCCGATGGAGGGATTGCAGGGCATATTGGCAATGGCATCGAGAGAGAGGGTAAATAGCACCGTGTCACAGCCCAGCCGTGCGGCGGCACGGGCTGCCTCCCCCCCCGCATGGCCCGCGCCGATGACAGCGATTTCTGTGGTCAGATTCATGGTTTATCCTTTCGTGGGAAGCGGCATCCGCTTACTGCTTCAGCTTTTCCCAATAGCTCTTGGCCGCCTGCTCCTGCTTGTTCTCGCCCCATTCGTAGTAGCGGGCGTCGGCACGATCGGTGGGCAGATACTGCGGGTGGACATAGTGGCCGGGGTAATCGTGGGGATATTTGTATCCCTTGAACAGGGGAGACGCCAAATGCTCGGGCACCATAAGACCCTTCCCCGCCTCCACATCGGCAGTGGCGGCCAGCACCGCATTGTGGGCCGCATTGGACTTGGGCGCGGTGGCCAGCAGGATAGCGGCATTGGCCAGGGGCAGTCTCGCCTCTGGCATCCCCAGCTCTCTTGCCGAGGCACAGCAGGCCTGGGTCACCACAGCAGCCAAGGGATAGGCCAGACCGATATCCTCGGAGGCAATCACCTGCAGACGGCGGCACACCGAGATCAGCTCGCCCAGGCTCAGCAGCTTGGCCAGATAGAACACCGCCGCATCGGGATCCGAGCCGCGGATCGACTTCTGCAGGCAGGAGAGCAGATCGTAGTGGGTGTCCTCGTCGAAGTTGCCGATTCCCGCAGGGCTGAAGGCCTCAATGGCCTCAGCGGTGATCCGCCCGTCCTCCTCGGCGGCGTAGTAGCCGTTCTCCAGCAGGCCAAGGGCACGGCGCACATCGCCTCCCGCCCCCCGGGCAATGCGCTCGACGGCCTCGGGGGTCAGGGTGCGCTGAACCTCCCCTTCCCCGCCCTCGGCATTGAGGATATCCAGCGCGCGGGTAAGGGCCGGGGTCAGTTCTGCCCCCTTCACCGGCTTGAACTCAAACAGCGAACAGCGGGAGAGCAGAGCGTTATAGAGGCAAAAATGCGGATTCTCGGTGGTGGATGCACTCAGCGTAATCCGCCCGTCCTCAATGTATTCCAGCAGCGACTGCTGCTGCTTGCGGTTGAAGTACTGG
>JAFTUB010000163.1 GCA_017466495.1 Clostridia bacterium | reverse complement strand
TGGGGATAGACCTTGCACTCTTTCACGCCCGCTTTGCCCCACAGCCGCTTCATCTTCCGCCAGATCACGCTGCGATCCAGCGGACGACCGTTCCGGCTGAGGAAAATAGCTCCCCCTGTAATTTTCTTCTCCTTGGCGTAGTGCAGCAGCTGCTTGCGCAAATTGCCGGGAATCAGGATCGTGCGGGTCTTGTTTTTGCAGCTGACGGTAATGTTGAGAATGACGCGGCCCTCCCCTGCCTTTTGGGAGAAGATGTTCATGATGGCCACCTTCATATCGGCCAATGCCAGGGTAACATCGGCCAGCAGAAGGTTGCGGTCATGGGCATGGATCTGCAGGTGCGCCTCGAAGACGCTGGTGCCGCTGCGCATATCAAAGCTGTCATCCCAGCGGGCATCCACCCAGCGCACCGCATTTTCGGGAGAGGTGCGGCTGCTGCGGACATTGGGGCAGTCCTGCTTATGAATGGAGATGCCGAAGCCCTTGGTAATAAAGCCAACGACGGGATCCCCCGGCAGCGGATTGCAGCACTTGGCAAACTTGACCTGACAGCCTCGCTCGCCGTCCACAATGATCCCGCTGTTGTTTTTGATATTCTTGCTTGCCTGCTTTTTGGCCGCCGCCTGCATCTGCTCGGCATGGCCGGGGGCCGCGGTTGTCTCGGGAACCCCCACTACCCGGTCAAATTCATCCCGGAGCTTGGTCACCAGCTTGGATACCGACAGGCCGCCGTAACCGATGGTATTATAGAGGTCATCCGCCTCCTGGATACCGATGCGGTGGGCCACGTTGGTGACGATCTCCAGCCGCTGTGCCTCGGTGGACTGACGGCCGAAGCGCTTCATCTCGCTCTCGATCATGGAACGGCCAAGCACGATATTATCGGCACGGCGCTCCTTCTTGAACCACTGACGGATCTTGGAGCGGGCTTCGCTGGTCTTGACGATCTTCAGCCAGTCGCGGCTGGGGCCGCGGGAAGCGGAGGAGGTCATGATCTCCACGATCTCGCCGTTCTGGGGCACGCGGTCAATGGGCACAATCATGCCGTTGATCTTGGCACCGATCATCTTATTGCCCACCGCCGAGTGAATGGCATAGGCAAAGTCGATGACGGTTGCTCCCTGCGGCAGGGCGATCACATCGCCCTTGGGGGTGAAGATGAAGGTTTCATCGTGGAAAATATCGGTTTTGATAGCCTGCATGAACTCATCGGGGTCACGGGCTCCGTCCTCGGTTTCGATGAGACGTGCGATCCACTCCAGCTTCTTGTCGATCTCCTCTTTGCTGCGCTCGCCCGATTTGTACTTCCAGTGGGCGGCGATACCGTACTCGGCGATATGGTGCATCTCCCAGGTACGGATCTGCACCTCAAAGGGGATACCGTCACGGCCGATAACGCTGGTATGCAGAGAGCGGTACATATTGGGCTTAGGGGTGGAGATATAGTCCTTGAAACGGCCGGGGATGGAGTTGAACATTTCATGGATCAATCCCAGGCAGGTATAGCACTCCAGCTCGGTATCCACAATGATACGCAGGGCGTAGAAGTCGTAGATCTCGTCAAAGGACTTATTCTGATTGTACATCTTGCGGTAGATGCTGTAGACCGATTTGATGCGGCCCTCTAGAGTGAAGTGCACGTTGTTCTGCCGCAGATTTTCGTCCACCTGAGCCCGGACGTTTTCGATAAAGTTCTGGTTTGCGCCGTACTTCTTTTCGATGTCGTGCTTTACCTCCTCGTAGCCGATGGGGTCAAGGTAGGACAGGCTGAGGTTTTCCAGCTCCTGCTTGATGCGCTGCATACCCAGTCGGTGTGCCAGGGGGGCGTAGACCTGCATGGTCTCCAGCGCCGTCATGCGGCGTTTGCTGTCCTTTTTGACGCTGAGGGTGCGCATATTGTGCAGGCGGTCACAGAGCTTGATGAAAATGACCCGCACATCCCGGGACATGGCAAGAAGCATCTTGCGCAGGTTCTCGATGTGTGCTTCTTCCTTGTCTTCCACCTGCAGCTGAACAATTTTGGTCAGGCCGTCCACCAGCTCAGCAACGGTGTCGCCAAAACGCTCGCGGATGACCTTCAGGTCGGTTTTATCGGCGCAGTCCTCCACCGTATCGTGGAGCAGAGCGGCACAGATGGAGTCCCCGTCCAGCTCAAGCCCGGCAACAATCTCCGCCACCGCAATGGGGTGAGAGATATAGGGCTCGCCGCTGACGCGGAACTGTCCCTCATGCAGCTGCGCAGCATAGAGGTAGGCCTCTTTGATTTTGTCTAAATTATAGTTTTTTCCGGTTGCGGTCAGAATGTCAAGCAAACGCTTGATTCCCGCGTATTTCTCCTCCGGTTCGGTGAACATATGCGATTTCCTTTCCGTGGCCAATGGCCCCTTGGAGAGCGTTTATTTCGGTTGGACGGCACGCTGTGCCTTAAGTCGGTGCAGGATTGAAGATTTCTCCAGATTGATCTTGCCCGTGTTGAAAATCAAGGCAAAACGGTAACGGTCCTGAGCGATCTCCTCGATATCCAGAATGTGCATTTCCTGCAGGATACGCACAATAAACTTCAGCTTGATGGGATTGATCCGTCTGGGACTGCGTTGGTTGACCACAATGCCCAGGGTACGCAGGGAAAGCACATCGTGTCCCATGCGGTATTCCCGACGGATGGTGGTGTACACCTCGGCAAAGTCTTCCCGCTCGGGGTACACATCTTCTTCTGCGGAATATTCTCCTCCTGCCGCAATCTCAGCGTAGCGGGAAGCAAGCCGGCTCTGCTCGTCAAGGTAGCCTTCGCTTTGATGCAGATCCCGGACGATGAGCTGAACGCTTTTCACGTTCTGATATTCGTTGATGTCAAGATTGAAGAGCAGATCCACATGGTCTCCCTCGGCATAGGGGAAATGCGCGGCAGGCGAGCCGAAGCACATGGCGGTCAGCACCGTCTCGCCGTTCTTAACCGAAAGGCGGGTATGCTTCCCTGCCCCAATGGAGGTGACCCGTACCAGCTCCACATCCCGCAGAACAAAAGCAGGGACAGGATTGGAAATGCCGTAAGGCTCCAGCAGGTACAGCTCGGCCGCCTGATCCAGGGTAAGCTCCTTCATCTCCACCTCGCACTCGGCTTCCAGGGTGGTCTTCATATTCTCTTCGTTGAGATGCTCCCTGGCATAGTCGTTGATGCGGGTACGGAAGGCCTCCAGGTTACCTCGGGAGACGGTCAACCCAGCCGCCAGCTCATGGCCGCCGAACTTCACAAGAAGGTCATCACAGGCGGTGAGGGCGTGTACCAGGTTCAGTCCCTTCACACTTCTGCCCGAGCCCTTGCCGGGATCATCGGGGGAGGCGTAAAGTCCCTGCACCCCATCAAAGGAGATAAGAATGGAGGGCAGGCCGTACTTCTCGGTGACACGGGAGGAAACAATTCCGATGATGCCCTGCTGCCAATCGTCATGATCCAGCACAATCACCCGGTCGCGGGAGAAATCGTGGGTCTTCTCGATCATTTCGTAGGCCTGCTCGGCAATGCGGTTCTCCTCAATCTGTCGGCGGCGATTGATCTCGCACAGCTCCTGCGCCAGTTCAGCCGCGCGCTGAGGATCCTCGGTCAGGAAAAGCTCCACCGCAATGGAGGCATCGCTGATGCGGCCGGCGGCATTGATCCGGGGGGCAATGGAAAAGCCGATGAAGCCGGATGTGATCTTTTTCTGTTTGATCACAGGCTTGGGCGGATTGGTGGTGGCCGAAGCAGGCCGCACATCGGGATTTCCGGCAGAGGCCGCATCAATGAGTGCCGCCAGACCCACCCGCTTCCGCTCGGAAGCCCGGCGAAGGCCAAGGCTGACGATGAGACGGTTCTCGTCCCGCAGGGGCATGACATCGGCAATGGTACCAATGGCGGTAAGATCGGCATAGGTATAGCAGATCTCCCGAATGACATCAATATCCTCTCTGCCCTGGGCGCGTCCGTCATGGAGCGCCAAGGCGCAGATCAGCTTGAATACTACCCCAACGCCTGCCAGTTCACCAAAGGGGTAGACAGAATCCACGCGGCGGGGATTGACCACCGCACAGGCTTCGGGCAGCTCGGGACGGCACTCATGGTGGTCGGTGACGACCATGTCAATGCCGAGGGAAGAAGCATATTGGGTTTCATCAATGGCGGTGATCCCGGTGTCCACCGTCACAATCAGCTGAGTCCCATCCACCGCCAGTCGGTCGATGGCTGCGGCAGATAGGCCGTACCCCTCTTTGCTTCGGCTGGGTATGTAATAATGCACATCCGCGCCGCGGTCCTGCAGATACAGGTAGAGGGTGCTCACTGCAGTCACACCGTCCACGTCATAGTCGCCGTAGATGACAATGCGTTCCCTGCGCTCAAGAGCCAGGGTGATCCGCTCCACAGCCTTGTCCATGTCATTCAACAGGAATGGATCATGAAGCAGCGTGGCTTCGTTGCGAATAAAGGCGGTAGCATTTTCAGGGGTGGTATAGCCCCGATTGATCAACAGCTTCGCAGTAAGAGGGTGAAGCTGCAGGGCATCCGCCAGCACGGCTACATCTTGATCGGCCGACGGTGCGCCGGGGTAGCGCAGCCGCCAGCATTTCCGATTCGGCTCAGCGGCGGGTTTTGTCAGTTTTGTGTTCATTATCTATCGACTGGCACGCAGAGCGTGCTCCTTTCTCATTAATGGGCATCCTCCTGTTCCGCATGGGCGGAGAGAATGCGGGTAATGGTCACATCGCACCGTCGCGCAATCACACGGCGGGAATAGAGCCAGAGAAAAACATATGCCCCGCCAAAGGCGAGGAGTGCCCCACAGAGCCGTATGGGCTCGGAGGAAGACACAAGGGCACACATAAAATAGACAAATAATCCAAGAAGCAGGGGCATCAGAAATACCAGCGCACCGTACGCTAAGACCCGTCCCGAAGGGCTTTCAACCATCACTTCGTCCCCTACTCGGGCACCGATGGGATTATTGGCACGGGTGCGGAGCTCTGCCTTGTCCCCCATCAGGGTGCACATAGCACAGGAAGAGCCCTCTTGCTGTTTATGACAGCCGTCACAGGCTGATTTGCGCTTGGTTTCCACCATGGCAAATTTGCCTTCCGTGGAAATTACGGTTGCTTTGGTTTCCATGCTCTTCCCTCCTCATGTGTACTTTCGTTACGGCGCAAAGGCCGCCAGGATCGCAAGGGCAGTTCGAAGTCCGTCCACTGCGGCACTGGTAATTCCGCCCGCATAGCCTGCCCCCTCCCCTGCGGGATAAACAAAGGGATGGCCTATGGCCTGCAGGTTTTCCCCGCGCAGGATACGCAGGGGTGCTGAGGTACGGGTTTCCACGCCCGACAGCAGCGCATCGGGTGCATCAAATCCCCGGAGCCGGCGGCCCATCAGGGGAAGCGACCTTCTGAGCGATGCGCAGACAAAATCGGGCAGCACCGTATCCAGCGAAACGATTCGATTTTTCATCCCGTACATATAGGTAGGCTGTACCCGGCCGGGCTCGCAGAGTCCGTTCTGCTTCCCTGCCAGGAAGTCCCCCGCCGTCTGCAAGGGAACCGAGTAATCCCCGCCCCCCGCACGGAAAGCGGTCTGCTCCAGGCGGCGCTGGAAGGCGATTGCCCCCTCCACCGTTCCGCCGCAGTCCTCGGGCTGTACCGAAACTGCCACCGCCGAGTTGGCATTGCGGCCGTCTCTTGCGTGGGCGCTCATGCCGTTGACCACCACGCCGCCTGCCTCGGAAGCGGCAGCAATGACTTCGCCGCCGGGGCACATACAGAAGTTATACACGCCACGCTCCCCGGTAGTATCGGAAAGCGCGTACTCCCCACGGCCTAGTGAAGGATGCCCCGCCAGGTCGCCGAAGAGGG
>JAFTUB010000162.1 GCA_017466495.1 Clostridia bacterium | reverse complement strand
GCCCATCGCCCCCAACACCACCGAACAGATCTCGGGTGCCATGCCCATGCAGCTGACCAAGGTCAGCAATACCGCCCAGGTGCAGTACCCCACAGACGATCCCTGCGGCGACTCCGATGCCTTCCGGCTTTGGCGTGAGGCCGCCATGGCAAGCCTCAATCCTCCCGCCGCCTACAACGAATGCCTCCACGAGGCTACGGTTGCCCTGATGCAGACCCTGCTCCCCGCCACAGACGCCACCGCCGGGCAGAACCGGGTGATCTCCCCGCTGAATATTTACCTGGCGCTGGCCATGCTCACCGAGACCACCGACACCACCAGCCGCGCCGCCCTGCTGAAGCTGCTGGGTGCCGACAGCATTGAGGTCCTGCGTCAGCGTGTGGCCTCCACCTGGATCACCAACTACATCGACGACGGCCGCCTGACCTCCCGCCTCGCCGCCTCCCTGTGGCTGCGGGACGGCATGACCTACCGCACCGAGACCCTGGAGCAACTGGCCAAGTACCACTACGCCGAGAGCTACTCGGGCAAGATGGGCTCCCCTGAGTTGAACAAGGCTCTGCAAACCTGGCTCAACGAGAACACCGGCGACCTCCTCACCGAGCAGGCCAACGGCGTCACCCTTGATCCCCAGACTGTCATGGCGCTGGCCACCACTATCTACTACAAGGCAAGCTGGGGCAGCGAATTCAACCCCAACGCCACCGCAGATGATACCTTCCACGCTGCTGCAGGGGATCAGACCGCTCCCTTCATGCACCGCTCCGCCGTGGACAGCTACTTCTGGGGCGAAGGCTTCGGCGCTGTGACCCGGGATTTGGGGGACGGCAGAATGTGGCTCATTCTCCCCGACGAGGGCGTGACCCCCGACGAGCTGATTGCCAAGGGAGACATCTTTACCATGACGAACAAAGGCTGGAACAACAGCAAGCGCCTGGTGGTCAATCTGGCTCTGCCCAAGTTTGACGTGGTATCGGACATGGATCTGTCCGAAGGCCTTGTCAAGCTGGGCCTGGGCGAGCTGTTTGACCCCGCACGGGCCGACTTCTCCCCCATCACCGACGAGACGGATGACATCGCCATCTCCCAGGCCAAGCACGCCGCCCGGGTCAAGATCGATGAGGAGGGCTGCGAGGCCGCCGCTTATACAGTCATTACCATGGCTACCTCGGCTATGCCCCCAAAAGATGAGATCGATTTCGTTCTGGATCGCCCCTTCATCTTCATCATCACCTCCCAGGACAACGCCACCCTCTTTGCCGGTGTGGTGGAGACCCTGCAGTAACGATTTCCGCAATCCCCGAGGCGCCGCACGCTGTGCGGCGCCTCTTTGCCTTTGTGGGAAGGCCTGTATGCCTCCCTCCGGGATGGAGGTGGCGAGCGCATAGCGCGAGACGGAGGGAGCTCGCGGAAGTGTACAGGCAGATCAATTCGTATCCTTCCACACTCTCCCTCAGTCGGCCTTCGGCCGCCAGCTCCCTCCCGGAGGGAGCCTTTGCGTCAGTACAGCCTTGTAGGGACGGATTCCATATCCGCCTGTTTGTGCGGGGCGAGCGGTGCGGGCTGTCGAGGGCGTCGGCCCCTACCGGGGGCATCTGCGCCTCATAAGCCTCTCTCCGGGAGGGAGGTCGCGTGGCGGAGCCATGACGGAGGGAACCTTTTGTGTACCGCAGTCTATCGGGAACACGAAGTCAAATCGGAACTTATCTTTTGAGCAATCTGCCGAAATTGTACTTTTCCGCGAAAAATGCTTGATTTCCCCCGGTATTGGCGGTATAATATAGATTGACGAAATTTGTTTATTTGGAGAGAATTACCATGTCAAAGCCCATTACCAAAGCAGTGATCCCCGCCGCAGGCCTGGGAACCCGTATGCTGCCCATTGCCCGTGCCGTCCCCAAGGAGATGCTGCCCATTGTGGACCGTCCCGCCCTCTCCTATCTGGTGGAGGAAGCCGCCGACAGCGGCATCACCGACATTCTGGTCATCACCGGCCGTGGCAAGGGTGCCATGGAAGACTATTTTGACTACAATCCCGAATACGAGGCCGCGCTTCTGGCCCGGGGCAAGGATGCCCTGGTGGAGGAAATGCGGGCTGCCTGTAATCGGGTGAATATTTCCTTTATCCGGCAGAAGGAGACCCGGGGCCTGGGCCACGCCATCTCCTGCGCCCGCAGCTTTGTGGGGAATGAACCCTTCGCCATCCTGTACGGCGATGACGTGATCTTCTCGGACACCACCCCCGTCACCCGTCAGATCATGGATGCCTATGACCGCTACGGCCTGGGCGCAGCCGGGGTCAAGCCCGTCCCCGAGGAGCTGGTCACCCGCTACTGCTCCCTCAAGGCCGAGCTCATTCCGGGCAGCGACCGGGACTGGCACGTCACCGACATGATCGAGAAGCCCCGTCCCGAGCAGATCTGGACCAACCTCTCCATCCTGGGGCGTGTGGTGCTCCCCCCTGAGATCTTCGATATTCTCGCCGTCACCGAACCCGGTGCCGGTGGCGAAATCCAGCTCACCGATGCCATGAAGACCCTGGCGCAAACGAAGGGCATGACCGCCGTGGACTTTGCCGGAGAGCGCTTTGACCTCGGCTCAAAGCTGGGGCTGATGATGGCCAATGTCACCCGCGCCGTCCGCCACGACGAGATCGGCGAGGACTTCCGCGCATTTCTGAAAGACTTCGTCAAGACCCTCTGATCCCGCTCCGCCTTCCCCAATTCATAAAGAAAGGTAAGAACCGTCATGGAACGAATCAGCAAGATCAATTACTACCTGGACATTGCCCAAACCGTCGCCGAGCGATCCACCTGCCTGCGGAAAGCCTTCGGCGCCATCATCGTCAAGAACGACACCATTGTATCCACCGGCTACAACGGCGCGCCCCGGGGCCGCAAGAACTGCTGCGACCTGGGCTGGTGCCTGCGGGAGGAGATGAACATCCCCCGTGGCGAGCGCTACGAGCTCTGCCGTTCGGTGCACGCCGAGGCCAACGCCATCATCGCTGCGCCCCGTGATCAGATGCTGGGGGCCACCCTCTACATGACCTGCATCATGCCGGGGGACAGATCCTTAGTGCCCGGCACCAACTCCTGCATGATGTGCAAAAAGCAGATCATCAACGCCGGCATTGAAACCGTCATTATCCGCGACACCCCCACCGAGTACCGCATCGTTCCGGTGGAGGACTGGATCACCGAGGATGACAGCCTCTCGGGCAAATTCGGCTATTAAAAGAAAGGCATCACCCATGAAACACCTGCGCAAATCCCTTGCCGCCGCGGCCCTGGCATTCCTGCTCTCCCTCACCGCCTGCGGCAAAGAAAGCACTCCCCTCCTCACCGCCGAGGACGGTATCTACCGCAACGAAGAATCCGGCCTTGCCTATGTCATCGCCCCCCTGTGCTATGAGCCCCAGTCGGTGGGAGAGGCGTATGCCCACCTCAAGTCGGGCTCCATGACCGTCACCCTCTACGAAGTGAGCGACCTTGATCCCAAGCTTTGGCTCACCGAGGAATACTCGGGGATCTCCTTTATGATGGTCTCCCCCGAGCTCGAGCTCCCCGATCTGGCAGGCTTTGCCCCCGACACCATCCACCTCTGCGTGCAGAACAATACCGTGTGGGAATTTGCCACCGTCACCGATCAGGCAGAGATTGACGAGGTAGTGCGGCACTTCACCGAGGGGGAGGCTGTCCCCTACCCCGCCGCCACCTCCGATATGCACCTGCGCCTCAAATTCTCCTCCCCCGACTACCCCGGGGTCTACTACAATTTGGTTTATGTGGATTACGGCGACGTGCGCTATCTCTATGACCGCGGATCCAAGCGCTGCGTGGAAATGGGCGACCTGCTGCGGGACTATATCGACGGCACCTACGGCCGGGACAGCTCGGCTCCCGATACCACCGCCGACCCTAACTTATGACAGAAATCACCCTTCGTCCCGTTTGTCGGGAAGATATCTCCGGGCTGATGGCCCTTGAAGCTGCCGCCTTCCCCGATCCCTGGGAAGAAAATGGCCTGGCTCTGCTGCTCAATCCCCCCTTCGGCGGGCTTTGCGCCTTTGCCGAGGACACTTTGGCGGGCTACATCGGCTGGCTCCATTTCCCCGCCGACGGAAGCCTCCCTGCTGAGGCTGAGATCACCCGCATTGCCGTCTCCCCCGCTCTGCGCCGCCGGGGCATCGGCCGCCTGCTTCTGCAGGGGATGCTGGAGCATCTTGCGCCCGACAACGCCCCCATCACCCTGCGGCTGGACGTGCGGGAATCCAACACCGCCGCACAGGCGCTGTACACCGGCTTCGGCTTTGCCGTCTGCGGCCGCCGTCCCCGCTTCTACGGCAGCGAGGACGCCCTTGAAATGCAGCGCACTCTCCCCGTGATCCCGCCCCGGCGGGAGAACAGTTAAACAGGAAAGGACTCCCTTATGCTCATTCTTGCACTGGAAAGCTCCTGCGACGAAACCTCCGCCGCTGTGGTGGAGATGGATGACGGCCTGCGCCGCATCCGTTCCAATCTGGTCGCTTCGCAGATCGCCGTCCATCGGCTCTACGGCGGCGTTGTCCCCGAGATCGCCAGCCGCGCCCACATCGAAGCCATCACTTCCCTGACCCGGGACGCCCTGGCCGAAGCCGACTGCACCCTGGCCGACATCGGCGCGGTGGGTGTTACCGCTTCCCCCGGCCTCATCGGCGCTCTGCTGGTGGGGGTCAACTTTGCCAAATCCCTGGCCTATGCCAATCAGATTCCCCTGGTGCCGGTCAACCATGTCCGCGCCCACGTGGCCGCCGCCCTGCTGGCCCATCCCGACCTGCGCCCTCCCTTCCTTGCCCTGGTGGTATCGGGAGGACACACCTCCATCTACGGGGTGGAGGATTACACCGACTACCGTCTGCTGGGCGGTACCCGGGACGATGCGGCGGGCGAGGCCTTTGACAAGGTGGGCCGCGTGATCGGCCTGCCCTATCCCGGCGGTGCCGCCATGGATCGCCTGGCTTCCCTGGGCGACCCCCACGCCATCAAGTTCCCCTCTCCCGCCCTGCCGGGGGACACCCTGGACTTCTCCTTCAGCGGGCTGAAGACCGCTGCCCTCAATCACCTCACTGCCGAGGCACAGCGGGGCACCCCCATTGCCGTTGAGCCCGACTGTCTCACCGCCGGCCCCGCCGCCGACCTGGCCGCCTCCTACACCGATACCATCGTGCGGGGCGTGGTCAAGAAGGCCGATGCCGCCCTGGGTCAGACGAAATACAATGCACTGGTGCTGGCAGGCGGCGTTGCTGCCAACTCCCATCTTCGCGCAGGCCTTGAGGCTCTCTGTGCCAAACGGGGCGCAGCCCTCTACCTTCCCCCCCTCTCCCTCTGCGGCGACAACGCCGCCATGGTGGGAGCCCAGGCCTACTACGAGTACTGCGCCGGGGTACGGGGGACCACCGCCCTCAATGCTTCGGCCTGCGACTGACCCTCATTTTAGTTGAGTACATCCACCGGATTTGTCAAGAGGTTTTTTGCGTTTTCCCGTCGGGAAATGTAAATTCGGCACTTTGACCGAAACGCATTTTTTTCAGACACGCAAAAAGCTTTCCACAACGCTTTCCACACCCTGTGGAAAACTTCCCGCTTTTCCACAACGGAGAACTTTTCCCCAAAAAATTCGCAGAAAAAGCGCCAAAAAATCCAGGAAATCCAGCCTTTCTGTGGAAAAAGCTGTGGGAACTGTGGAAAACTCAGCACAAGCCCCGGTTGTGGAAAACCCTTGGAAACCCCGCATCACCCCCATTCCCCCCAAAAAACGGGTGTTTGAGCAAAATGCTGACTTTGCCGGATTTTGCCCCTTCGCCCTTCCATTCAGAACGGAGGTTTTTTCATGAACGACTTTGATCAGACCTACTTGGACACGGCTGAACGCCGTGAAGATGACCCCACTGCTACCGGACGGCTGGGTGTTTCCCCCGCCGTCATTAAACGCCTTCCCCGCTATTACCGCTACCTGCGTGAGCTGATTCGCCGCGACAAGCTCCGCATCAGTTCCAGCGAGCTGTCCCAGATGATGAACGTCACCGCCTCTCAGATCCGCCAGGACTTCAACTGCTTCGGCGGCTTCGGTCAGCAGGGCTACGGCTACAACGTCAAGTATCTCTATCTCAAGATCAGCGAGATCCTCGGCGTCAGCCGCCACTTCACCGCCATCATCATCGGCGCCGGCAACCTGGGCCGTGCGCTGGGCAAGAATCCCATGTTCGCCAAGCGCGGTGTCATCCCCACCGCCATGTTTGATGTGGATCCCGCCACCATTGGCCGCCAGGTAGGGGATCTCACGGTGCTCCCCATGGACAGCCTGGAGGCATACCTTGCCGAGAACCACACCGACCTAGCCGTACTTACCCTGCCCAAGGAATGCGCCGCCGAAGTCGCCCGCAGACTGGCCGCTGCAGGTGTCCGCGGTCTGTGGAACTTCACCGGCAGTGAGTTTGCCCTGGACGAGTTTGATGTTCGGGTGGAAAATGTCCACCTGGGCGACTCGCTGATGACCCTGTGCTACGAGCTGAACCTGATGAAGACCGAAGAAGAACGCAAGGCAGGAAAATCATGAAGCTGACCTTTAACTACGGCCAGCAGGTGGTGGTTCTGCCCCTGCAGCCCCTGCTCGCCCGCGCCGATCAGGCTACACGGCGGGATCTGAAGCTCCTGTTTGTGCTGGCTGCCGACACCCGGATCCGGGAGGATTATGCCGCCGAAGCTGACCGCGTGGCCGCCGAGGCCGGGGTCACCCGCGCCCAGCTGGATCAGGCCCTGCGCTTCTGGCAGGGTGCCGGGGTAATCGATGCCGTCTTGAGTGAGGAAGATGCAGAGACAGAGGCCGCACCCGCACCCAAAGCGGAGACCCCCAAAAAGCACCTGGCCCGGGCAGATGCCCTCCCCGAATACACCACCGATCAGCTCTCCCATCTGCTGGAGACCCGCACCGAGGCAAGATCCCTCATCGATGCGGCACAGCAGACCTGCGGGCGAATGTTCACCACCATGGAGGTGGGCATTGTGCTGGGGATGCTGGATGCCCTGGGGCTGGAGGAGGAGTATATCCTGACCCTCTTGGCCTGGTGCACCCAGCACGGCAAGAAATCGGTGCGCTACGCCGAGAAGATGGCCATTGCCCTTTGCGACGAGGAGGAGATCCGGGACGCCGAGGCCCTCAACCGCTATCTGCGTGACCGCGAGGCCAAGGAGGGCATCATCAGCCGCCTGCGCACCATGTTCGGAGCGGACGCACGCTCCCTGACGCAAAAGGAAAAGAACGCCATCACCCGCTGGCTGGACAGCTACGGCTACGGGGAGGAGATCATCGCCCGGGCCTATGAAATCACGGTCAATGCCACCACCAAGCCCTCCATCCCCTACGCCGACTCCATTCTCACCCGCTGGCACAGCCAGGGCATCACTACCCTGGAGGAGATCGATGCCGATGCACGGGCACGGGGTGAAGCGCAGAGCGGTACCCCCTCCAGCTTCGACACCGATGAGTACTTTGAGGACGCCCTGAAGCGAAGCTACTCGTAAGCCAAACCACAACACTGGAAATGACACGGAAAATGGGATACAACCGCGAAAATTTCCGCCGAATCAGGCAGGAATACGAAACCAAATATCTCGATGCCCGCGCCGAGGCCGAGGCCCGTCGGGGCGAGCTCCACGCCCGCTTCCCCGAGGTGGCCGAGATCGATGCCGCCATGCATGAGTTGGGGGTCACCCTGCTCCGCACCGCCGTGGGCGGCGGCCCCGATGCCCAGGCAAAATTGGCCGCGCTTCGGGAGCAGAATGAGGCGCTCCAGGCAGCCCGGGCAGCCTTCCTCACCGGGAAGGGCTACCCCGCTGACTACTCGGAGGTGCACTATGCCTGCGAGAAGTGCGGGGACACGGGGTACGTGGACACAAAGATGTGCGACTGCATGAAGCGGGCCCTTACCGCTGCCGGCTTTGCCAGCTCGGGCCTGGGACACCTGCTCCAGACCCAATCCTTCGAGAATTTCTCCCTGGACTACTACCGCCGCGTGCCGGAGCAATTCGCCGCCATGCAGCGCAACTACGATATCCTCTACCGCTACGCCCACGAGTTCACCGCCGGACAGTGCCGCAATATCGCCCTCTTTGGGGGCACCGGGCTGGGCAAGACCCATCTCTCCACCGCCGTGGCCCGGGTGGTCATTGAGCGGGGCTACGATGTCTGCTACACCACCGCCATCGACCTCATCGGCGACTATGAATTCGACCGCTTCAAGGGCGGCCGTGAGGACTCCGCAGACACCCTGGCCCACTACGCCGACTGCGATCTGCTGATCATCGACGACCTGGGCACTGAGGTGGTCAACCAGTTCACTGTTTCGGTGATCTATAACCTCATCAACACCCGTCTCAACTGCGGCCGCTCCACCATGATCAGCACCAACCACTCCCCAAAGGAGCTGCGGGAGCGCTACTGGGACCGCATCACCTCCCGAATTTTCGGGGAATATCAGGTACTGGTCTTCTCGGGCACCGACGTGCGGGCGCAGAAGCTGCGCCAGTAAAAAGAGAAGCCGCGAAAAGGGGAGCCTTCCATAAAGCAGATTTTTAACATTTCTGCGAGATCCAAACGGCATAGCCGTTCGCCCTTCGGGTTTCGACTGCGTCCGCACGTGTCATTCTGAGCGAAGCGTAGCGAAGTCGAACTGCGAAGCAGCATCGAGCAAAGCGAAGGTGGAATCTCGGGCGGACTCCGCTCAAGATGACACGCAGGGGCAATACCTGCCGAAAAAGCAAAAGGAGTACGGACATTTTAGTTCGTACTCCTTTTCACACGTCTTGCTCCGCAAGGTATAGTGTGTTACACCTTTTAGGTGTACTGTCGGATGGTAAAAATAATACAAGCTTAAACTGCTTGAGGAACGAACAGCTTAAAAGCAGCCTCGGACATAACATAAATATCAGTTTGTTTTTTTCGAATGCCTCTGCTTGAAACAAAACCGTTCTCATCAAGCCCACCAATAACGGCCGGCTTTCCCTTGATCAAAACGATTGAGATCTCGTCGTTCCTTACGCAAGGCTTGATCAAGAGCTGCTTTTCGGATGTAGTGGCAACGGTTCCGATGGCAAAAAAATGTTCCCAATAGATAGCCCCATCCTCTTTACAATCAATATGGGTTGCCTTGGTTGCAATCTGTTTTGATTGATAAACTGTGTATTTTTGACTTCCTATTGTAAATTGAACAGTCTTAAATAACTCATTTTCCTCCACGCATTTTCCATATCTTTTGTACGCGGAATATACGGATAGCCGATCCTCGCCCACACACTCCATAATATCACTTACATCACAGTGAAGTGCGGAGCAAATTCTGGCTATCGTATCAGTGGTAACTGTCTCATTTTTTGATAATTTTGCCAAAACTCTCGAACTAATTCCGGCAATCTCTATCAAATCGGTTTTGCTCATGCTTTTGTCAATTAATAATTTCCATAATTTACTGTAATTAATATACATGCCTTCACCGCCCTTCTAATAGCATTATATCATAAAGTTTCTAATCTGTCAATTTAAATTTACTAAAGTAAAGATATATTTTCAATAAAATTCTATTGCTCAAAAAATAACATTCAATAAAATCAAAAAAAGATGGCGCACCTGCTTTATCGCAGGTGCGCCCAGCGCTTCTCTTTGTTCGCCTTGACACGCGGGGCAGAACGTGCTATACTATGAATTATCAAAATTAAATTCTGTGTTTTGCGCAGTTTCGTTTAATATTTTTCATGGAGGGACCCGTTTATGCATCAAATCGGACAAACATTCACCATCGGAATCATCGGCATGGGGCTGATCGGCGGCTCCATGGCCCGGGCCTATGCCGCCGCGGGGCACCGCGTGTACATTCGCGACCTCTCCCCCGCCGTCTGCGCCGAGGCCATGGCCTGCGGCGTCGCCCACGGGGAGCTGGATCCTTATCTCGAGAGCGGCGGGCATCTCGACTGCCTCATCATCGCCCTCTACCCCGGGGCCACCGTCACCACCCTGGCCGAGCTGGCACCGCGGCTGGACAAGGACACCCTGGTCATGGACACCTGCGGCATCAAGCGATCGGTGTGTGCCGCCTGCCGCGCCATCGCCGAGGCGCACGGTTTCACCTTCCTGGGCGGACATCCCATGGCGGGGAGCCACTTCTCGGGCTTCTCGGCCGGCCGCGCCACCCTCTTCCGGGATGCGTCCATGATCCTGGTTCCCCCGGAGGGGATGGACAGCGCCGCCGCAGAGGAGGCCATCGCCTGCGCCAAGGTGCTGATCGCCCCCTTGGGCTTCGGCACCGTCACCGTCTGTACCGCCGAACACCACGATGCCATGATCGCCTACACCTCTCAGCTGGCCCACGTGGTTTCCAACGCCTACGTCAAAAGCCCCACCGCCCAAGCCCACAAGGGTTACTCCGCAGGGAGCTACAAGGACCTGACCCGCGTTGCCTACCTGAACGCCCCCATGTGGACCGAGCTGTTCATGGAGAACCGGGATAATCTCCTCCGGGAGCTGGACAATATCATCAACGCCCTGGGCCAGTACCGCGACGCCATGGCCGACGGCGACACCGACCGCCTCTGCACCCTCCTCGAAGAAGGCAAACGCTGCAAGGAGAGTGCGAAGTAAAAGACCGTGGGTAGGAGCTTTTTGAAAAAAGCTCCTCCCCACACCCCTCCGCAAAAACTTTCATAAAGTGGGATTGACGAAAATTGTTCGGTCAATCCTCTTTTTGAGAGTTTTTTGTAGGGGGTTTGGGGGACACTTTTTTTCAAAAAAGTGTCCCCAATTTATTTATCCTGCTCTTAAAATATCGTCGGGTTTGACGGCGAAGGGTACGCGGGTGCGGTAGATCATCAGCGGGTGGGGGGTGGCATCGATTTCGTTGCCCTCCTCGTCCCACAGCTGGCCCAGGGTGAAGGGGAGGCCCACCCGACCGGGGGTGAGCAGCTCCACAGCGTCTCCGCGGCAGGCTTTATTGTGCTGGATGAAGGTAGCGATTCCGGTTTCGGGGTCATAGTCCTGCACGGTGGCAAGGTAGGCCTTCTCCCGCAAATATCCCGGCTGGGTACAGGTGTGATCCACCTTCGCGGGATCGTCGAAGAAGTAGCCGGTGCAGTATTCACGGTGGGAAACGCTCTCCAGCTCCCGCAGCCAGGCGGGATCATAGCAGTAGGGCGCACCCCCGGCACGGGCATCCAGCCAGCGGTCGATGGCCATGCGGTAAGCATTGGTGACCACGGCGGTATAGTAGGCGCTCTTCATGCGCCCCTCGATTTTGAAGGAGGCGATCCCTGCCTCCATAAGGGCGGGAATGTGCTCGATCATGCACATATCCTTGGAGGAGAAGATGAAGGTTCCGCTCTCCCCCGACTCGATGGGCATGGGCTCATCGGGGCGTTTTTCCTCCACGATGGCGTAATTCCAGCGGCAGGGCTGGGTGCAGGCACCCCGGTTGGCATCCCGCCCGGTGAGGGCATAGGACAGCCCGCAGCGTCCGCTGTAGGAGATGCACATGGAGCCGTGAATGAAGGTTTCCAGTTCAATGGCGGGGTCGAGCTCGGCGCGGATGGCGCGGATCTCGTCCAGCATCAGTTCCCGGGCCAGCACAATGCGGGAAGCTCCAAGGCCGGCGTAGGCACGACAGGCCGCGGCAGACACCACCGAAGCCTGGGTGGAAACGTGAAGCTCCACATCGGGAAGAATCCGCCGCACCTCGGCCATGACCCCAAGGTCGGCCACAATAAGGGCATCCGGCCCCACCTCCCGCAGGGCATAGAGATACTCCCGCAGGCGGGGATAGTCGGCATCCCGGGCCATGATATTCACGGTGATGTGCAGCCGCTTCCCTCTGGCGTGGACATACTCCGCCGCCTCGGCAAGCTCACCGAGAGTAAAGTTCCCCGCCGCCGCACGCATGCCAAAGGCCCGCCCCGCACAGTAAACCGCATCGGCACCGTAGCGGACAGCCGCCTTCAGCTTCTCAAAATTCCCCGCAGGGGAAAGCAATTCGGGCATGGTTTTACCTCCTTGGAAGACCTTGGGGCGCTGCCCCAAACCCCGCCTAAGGCCCTTTTTGAAAAAAGGGCCTTAGGAATCCCCAAAAACTTCCCAACAATCCTTTTTGGGAAGTTTTCGCGGAGGATGGGGGTGTGGGGGAAGGGGGAGCCTTTTTCAAAAGGCTTCCCCTTCCCCCACGGCCTTATCGGTAATTATCCTCAAATTCAATGGGCTTCCCGGCCGCATCGGACGCGAAGGCGGCTTCCATGACCTTCATCACCCGCATCAGCTGGCGGTGGGTGACGATCTGGGGCTCGATGCCGTCGATGGCGCGGACCAGGTTGCGGTAGAAATCATGGACGTCCGACGCGGGGCGCTCGATGTCGTAGCTGACGGTGGTTTTTTCATCCCGGGGGGCCATGGTTTTGGTCAGACCGGCGGCAGTGACCACGGGCTTGACGTCGTTCTCCTCCCAGGTTTTGCAGAGCACCACATGGGTCTTGTCCCGCCAATCGTCGATGATGGCGGAGCCGTCCATGCCCGCCATGAAGAAGCGGGGGAGGGAGATAAAGTGGCGGGTAGCCACCTCGATATGGCCGATACAACCGCCGGCGAAGAAGATGTCCAGTTTGAAGCCGTCGTCCACCTCGTCGTTGGTAAGGTGATCGCAGCGGCAATAGATCTTCTCAATTGCGCGGTCATCCACAATGCCCAGCATCTGGTCAATGAGGTGCACGCCCCAGTCATAGATCATGCCGCCGCCGTGCTCCTTCTTGCCACGCCAGTCGCCGGGAATGCCCCGGGAGCCGTGGTAACGGGACTCCACGGTGAACACATCCCCCAGCTCTCCGCTGTGGTAGACCCCCTTCATCATCAGGTAGTCGATGTCCCAGCGGCGGTTCTGGTGGGTGGTGAAGAGGCGGCCGGTACGCTCCGCCACGTCAATGATCTCCTGCAGATCAGCAGAGGAGAGGGTAACGGGCTTCTCGGACACCACGTCCTTGCCTGCCTCCATGGCGGCGATGGCCAGGGGCTTATGCCACTCGTTGGGGGTGGCAATGGTTACAAAATCAACGGCGGGATCGGCCAGCACCGCTTCAAAGGACGGATAGGCATGGATGCCCACTTCCTCGGCGGCGGCATTCCGGGCGGGATTGATATCATACACGCCCAGCAGATTGACGGCATCGCTCTCCCGCAGGTAGCGGGTGTGCCAGCCGCCCATTCCGCCGTATCCGATCACAACTGCATTTTTCTTCATCGGTTTTTCCCCCTTTTCCCTGCGGCGCGCCGCAGGCGGTTTTTGGTTCTGTCTGTATTATAAGACAAATCCTGCGCGGATGCAAGTCAAAAACCTGTTTTTCTCGGACAAATCTTGCTGTTTTGCCCATCCGCCCTATTTGCGGATGGATTCGGGCAGGTAGGCGTTGTCGATCACCCGCCGCAGAATGGCCCAAACATCATCCAGGGTGGAGTATTTGCCGTAGGTGTGCCAGGTGCCATGGGTGGAGTGGAGCTCGGCGGTATAATCCTCCAGCAGGTAGACATAGCCGTTGTAATAGCTGGGGCCGAAGTGATACATGGTGGGGATAAAGCTCACCGCTTCATAGGTCACCGCGCCGTTGGTGCGCACCAGCTCAAAATTGAAGATGCCCCCCAGCATATTTCGGGCGTACTCCATGGCCGAGATCAGGTTGCCCAGGGAATAGATGCACAGGGTCTTGTTCCCTTCCTTCCCCGTCAGCTCCACAATGGGCTGAAGGGTGTGGGAATGGTGCCCCAGGATCACCGTCACCCCAAGGTCAGCCATGAGCTG
>JAFTUB010000161.1 GCA_017466495.1 Clostridia bacterium | reverse complement strand
AGGCCGCACTCCCGGGCGAGAGCTGCCAGCTGGGGCAGGATCGCGCGCTGGTCGGCTAAGCCGTGATCCTGCAGCTCGATGTAATAATGTCCTTCCCCGAAGATGGCGGCCATCTCCTCGGCATGCTGTTTGGCAACGGCATATTCGCCCCGCATAAGTGCACGGGGAATGAATCCAGACAAGCAAGCCGAAAGGGCAATCAGTCCCTCATGGTGGGCGCGGAGCAGCTCCATATTCACCCGCGGGCGGCTGTAGAAGCCCTCGGTGAAGCTTTTGGACACCATATACATCAGGTTACGGTAGCCGATCTCATTCTCGCACAGGAGAACCAGATGGGCGTAGTTTGCCTCCCCCACCGTATTGGTCTTCTCAAAGCGGGAGCGAGGGGCAACGTACACCTCACAGCCGAGGATGGGCTTGATCCCGGCGGCGCGGCAGGCGCGGTAGAACGCTACCGTACCGTACATCACGCCGTGGTCGGTCAATGCAACGGCAGTATGCCCCGCCTCTGCCGCCCGCACCGGAATATCGGCAATGCGGCAAGCCCCGTCCAGCAGGCTGTATTCACTGTGCAGATGCAGATGGACAAATTCTGCCATGGCATTCACTCCTTTCGTTCTGACTCGGCGGCAACGGCCTCGGCCAGGGCGATGATCTTGTTCATGCGGTGATACATCCCCGGCTTGGAGATGGGGGGAGACATCCGCAGGCCCAGTTCCCCCAGGGATAACTCGGGGTTTTCCTCCCGAAGCTCAGCGGTACGGCGGAGCTCGTCATCCAGCCTGTCCATGCGTCCATGCTCGCGCAGAAATGCAATGGCCTCCAGCTGGCGGCGGGTAGCCGACACCGATTTTTGAATATTCCCCGTGTCGCAGTTGGCCACACGGTTCTCATGATTGCGGATCTCCCGCAGAATTTTCGCGTTAATGAGGTTGAAAACGGTGGTAGAGGAGCCGATGGCGGCAAGAAGGTTCTCCACTGCCTCACTGCCCTTGTAGTAAAGGCTTGTCCCGCCATTGCGGCAAGTGCGCTTGGCCGGCGTTCCCATCTCCTCAAGCAAAGCCTCTACCACATCTGCACAGACCCCTTCGGGCAGGCAAAATTCCAGGTGAAAGCCCTTCTCGGGATCGGTCACAGTCCCGCAGGCAACAAACAGACCGCGCAGAAAATAGGAAGCGCAGGAGACGCATACCGATTCCCCCATGGGCAGCTTTCCCTGCCGTACGGCATCGGTCAGCTGCTCTTCCGCGCGATGGGAAGCAAAGCACAGCGACCAGAACCGATGCGCACCACGGCGGACAACTTCAGGCTCGGTTTTCGCCGAGAAAAATTGACGCAGCAGCCGGGCGGCTGCCTGGGCAGCCTCCTCCTCTTTGTACATCACGGAGATCTGCCCATCCTCCTGCAGTTGTGCGCAGTACAAGAGGCCACCAAGCAATGCCCGACGGCAGCACTCCGCCCGAGGGATCTGCTCCACCAGCTCACAGCGGCATTCCGCGGCTACACTGATCTTTTTATCCAAGGCGGCACACCTCGCATTTCAGCTCGACCCCGAATTGTTCCAATACACAGGACTGGATGTGCGCGATCAGCCGCAGCACATCGTCAGCCGTAGCATTTCCCCGGTTAATGATAAACCCGGCGTGCTTCTCGGACACCTGCGCACCGCCGATGGTATACCCCTTCAAGCCACAGTCCTCAATGAGCTTTCCCGCGAAATACCCCACCGGCCGCTTGAATACGCTTCCGGCGCTGGGGTATTCCAGGGGCTGCTTATCACGTCGGCGCTGCATCAGCTCCTGCATTTGGGCACAGATGGCTTCCCCGTCGCCTTCCCGCAGATGCAGGATCGCAGACAGGATCACACATTCGGGATGATCGGCGTAAAAGCTGTGGCGGTAGGAAAGCGCATGGGAGGCGGTATCCAACTGATGGATCTCGCCGTCGGACAGATCAAAATAGGTACTCTCATACACCACATCGGCCATCTCGCCGCCGTAGGCCCCTGCGTTCATGCGCAGAGCACCTCCAATACTGGCAGGGATGCCGTAGGCAAAGGCAAGGCCGTCCAGTCCCCGCTGTCCTGCCTCGTAGGCAAGAGAGGTCAGGGACACCCCACAATCGGCGGTAATCTCAGTTCCTGCGAACTGCACACGGCGCATCTCACCGGTGAAAAGCACAGCCCCCGCAAAGCCCGCATCGGCGCAGAGGAGATTGCTGCCCCGCCCGATAACGGCATGGGGCACCTCTGCCCGTGCAATGGCACGCAGCGCAGATGCCGCCGCCTCTGCGGTGGCGGGGAAAAGGGCCAGGGCGGCAGGCCCGCCAATGCGGAAGGTGGTGTGGGGAGCAAGGAGATGATCCTCCTCGACCCGCAGATCTGCGATCTGTCTCAGCTCTCCCGCAAGGGATTGAATTCGCTCCATGGCAACTCCTTAAATCTTCAGCAAACGGCGCAGCTGGCCGTAGTCGGAAACGGTATAGGTGGGGGTACAGTGGGCGGGTGCGATTTCCCCCTTGGGATTGAACCAGCAGGTGTCGATCCCTGCGGCAATTCCCCCTGCAATATCCGAGGTCAGAGAGTCCCCGATCACAAGGGCGCGGTCGGGAGAAAAGCCGGGAATGGCGGCGGCCACCGCGTCAAAGAACTCGCGGCTGGGCTTCTCCGCTCCCACCTCCTGGGAAATGAACAGACCGTCGAAATAATCCATCATGGGCAGGCCATCCAGCCGTCCGTGCTGGATGAAGGCTGTTCCGTTGGTGATCATATGCAGAGAATACGTCCCGGCCAGGTCACGACAAAGGGCCTCGGCACCGGGAATCAGGGTGCGCTGTTTGGCCATTACGGCAAAGAAATCACGCCCTGTTTCCTCGGCATTCAGTTCAAATCCGAAATGCTCGGCCAGGCGGGAAAAGCGCACTGCGTTGAGGTTTTCCCGGTCGAACTCTCTCCGCTCGATTTGCTCCCAAATGGCAGAATTGATGTTGTGGTAAACCGATTGTACGGTTTCATCTGCCAAAATATTCCGCGCGGCAAGTGCCTCATGGAGGGATACCCGCTCGGCGGCATCAAAATCCAGAAGCGTATTGTCGGCATCAAACAGCAGCCACTTGTATTGCATCATATCTTTATCCTTTCTCAGATCACGATCCCGCCGTTGGGGCTGAGCACCTGTCCCGTTACAAAGGGCGCTGAGGCGAAATACATCACCGCATCGGTAATATCCTTCACTGTGCCCATACACCCGAGGGGAGTCTCCTCACAGAGGGCTTCCCGGGTTTCTTCGTCCAGAGCAGCATTCATTTCGGTATCGATCACGCCGGGCGCGACACAGTTGACGGTGATCCCCGAGGGGCCCAGCTCCTTGGCCAGCCCACGGGTCATCCCGATGATCCCCGCCTTTGCGGCGGAATAGTGCACCTCACAGGAGGCCCCGGTCAAGCCCCAAATAGAGGAAATATTGATGATCCGGCCGAATTTCTCCCGGATCATCCCCGGAAGCACCGCCTGGGTACAGCGGAAGGTTCCCCCAAGATGTACTTCCATCATCCGCGACCACTCTGCCTCGGTGATATCGGTAAACAGACGGAACTGCGCAATTCCGGCGTTATTGACTAAGCATTCGATCTGCCCCAATTCTGCAGTGATCTGCGTCAGGGCGGTATCCACTGCGGCACGGTCGGCCACGTCCGCGCACACAGCCATCGCCCCGGTTTCAGCGGCCAGGGCAGCGGCAGCCTCGTGGGCAGCGGCATAAAGGAAGGCGACTCTCACCCCGCGGCGGGCAAACTCCCGTACACAGGCGGCACCGATTCCGCGGCTCCCCCCTGTCACCAATGCAGTACGGGGAAAACGTTCCTCTCTTGGCATCATGGCCCTCCTATATCTGCGGACCGGACCGGGCCGTGTATGTACATCCCGCATCTGCCGCATACTAAAGTAAACAAAATCGCTTGATGGCAAAATTAACCCATCTTATTTTATGATACCACATTCGGCGGAAAAATTCAAGGATAATCTGAAATCCGAGAAAGATTTCCCCGGTATATTTTTCGCATCCGCGAGGTTACCATGAAAAATTTTCACTCAGCGCGTTTTGCACGCCCCGCCCTGTTTGCCGCTACGGTAGTATGGGGCGCCAGCTTTGTGATCATGAAAAACAGCCTGGACCACATGGGCGTCTATTATCTGCTGGCCATTCGCTTCAGTGGGGCGGCACTGCTGCTGGCGCTACTGTCCCTCTTCATGCCGCCTGCCGCAAAGAAAGGCGATGTCCCCTGCGGCGGGCTGTGCGGGCTTATGCTGTTCTGCGCCTATGCTCTGCAGACGGAGGGACTAAAGACAATATCCGCAGGAAAGAACGCATTTCTCACCGCGGTGGACTGCGTTCTTGTCCCCTTTCTGGTGTGGGCCTTTCTGGGGATTCGCCCCACTTTTTTCCACCTGATCGCCGGGCTTCTCGGCCTTGGCGGAATTGGCTTCATTTCTTTGGACAGCAGTTTATCCGTGGCGCGCGGAGATCTGCTCACCCGTGGGGGCGGATTTTTCTTCGCAGT
>JAFTUB010000160.1 GCA_017466495.1 Clostridia bacterium | reverse complement strand
TCAATCAGGCTCTGAAGGCCCACGGCACCATGAAGCTGGACGTGGACTATGTGGTCAAGGATGACAGCGTCATTATCGTCGATGCCTTCACCGGTCGACTGATGCCCGGCCGCCGCTACTCTGACGGTCTGCACCAGGCCATCGAAGCCAAGGAAAAGGTGAAGATCGAGAAGGAGAACAAGACCCTCGCCACCATCACCTTCCAGAACTACTTCCGCCTCTATCACAAGCTCTCGGGTATGACGGGTACCGCCCTCACCGAGGAGACCGAGTTCCGCGAAATCTACTCCCTCGATGTGGTGGAGGTGCCCACCAATAAGCCCATGATCCGCAACGATCATCCCGATGCGGTCTACCGCACGGTGAAGGGCAAGTATCAGGCCATTGTGGAGCAGGTCAAGGCCTGCCACGCCAAGGGACAGCCGGTGCTGGTGGGTACGGTATCCATCGATAAGTCCGAGCTGCTGTCCAGAATGCTGAAGCTCAACGGCATCCCCCACACGGTGCTCAATGCCAAGTACCACGAAAAAGAGGCCGAAATCGTCGCCCAGGCCGGTAAGCTGGGGGCCGTTACCATTTCCACCAACATGGCGGGCCGCGGTACCGACATTATGCTGGGCGGCAATGCCGAATTTATGGCCAAGGATGCCATGCGCCGCCAGGATATCGATGAGGAGCTGATTGCCCAGGCAACCGGCTCTGCCGCTACCGATGACGAGGCAGTTCTGGCTGCCCGCGCAACCTTCGCCGAGCTTTACGCCAAGTTCAAGGAGGAGATCGCGCCCGAAGCCGATCAGGTTCGTGCGGCAGGCGGTCTGTTCATCCTCGGTACCGAGCGGCACGAAAGCCGACGGATCGATAACCAGCTCCGCGGCCGTTCCGGCCGTCAGGGCGACCCCGGTGAATCCCGCTTCTTCCTGTCCCTGGAGGACGATCTCATGCGCCTCTTCGGCAGTGAGCGGATCAGCGGTATGGTAGAGCGCCTGGGGCTTCCCGAAGATATGCCCATCGATGCCAAGATTCTCTCGGGCTCCATCGAGTCGGCACAGAAGCGCATTGAGGACCAGAACTTCAAGCGCCGTAAGTATGTGCTGACCTATGACGATGTGATGAATCAACAGCGTTCCATCATTTACAAGCAGCGCCAGAGCGTGCTGGATGGGGATAACATCACCGACAGCATCCAGGCTATGATCAATCAGACCATTGCCGAGGCGGTGAACGAAGCCTGTGCCGCCGAGGATCACACCACCTGGGAACTGGAGGCACTGCGGGACCGCTATGTAGGGCTGCTCTGCAACAAGGATGAGTTCAACTATTCGCCCGAGGAGTTGCAGAAGCTCAAGGCCGAGGACATCACCGAGTTGCTTCAGACCCGGGCCATCACCCTCTACCACGACAAGGAAAAGCTGTTTGGCGAAGAAACCTTCCGTGAGATCGAGCGTGCTGTCCTGCTCCGCAATGTGGACACCCAGTGGATGGATCACATCGACGAGATGGATGACCTCAAGGGCAGCATTGGCCTGCAGGCCTACGCCCAGCGCGATCCTGTCAATGAGTACCGCCTCATCGGCGCCGATATGTTCGATGCCATGGTAGCCGAGATTCGCGAGAACACCGTGCGCACTCTGCTGAGCATCTTCCCGCGGGTACAGCCTGTAACCCGCGTAGAAGTGGCCAAGCCCTTGATTGAAGGCTTTGCCGGCGGACGGATGCCCGGTCAGCCCCAGCGCCCCGTGGCACCCAGAGCAGGCGCCCCCATCGGTGCACCCCAGAAGGCTGCACCCAAGGTGGGACGTAACGATCCCTGCCCCTGCGGCAGCGGAAAGAAGTACAAGAAGTGCTGCGGCCTCGGCGCCGAGGATGACTCCGCACCCAAGGCATAATGACATTCCCGAAAGGAGGACGCTGATATGGGCTTCGGAATTTTGTACTTGGGCTATCTCATCGCCTTTCTGCTCTATCTCAATCCCTATGCCGCCGTTACCCGCCTAATCGGGTACTGTGTTATTTTCGCAGCGCTGGCCAAGCTTCGCCGCCATAATCGCTGGTTTGCTTTTTCCCAAACTGCGGTCATCCCTCTGATGGCCCTGGCCCTTGCGGATTCGGTGATTGACATTACCACCCGGATCATGGGAGAGGGAACCCCCTCTGCCATGACCGCCGCCACCGGCGGCATCGAAACGGCCATGACTCTGCTTCTGCTTGTCTTCCACGTTTGCCTGCTTATGGCGGTCTACACCATCGCCCAGGACACCGAGCTGCCTTCTCTTGCTGCCGCGGCGCGGCGCAATATTGTGCTGATTGCCGCCTATGCGGTACTTCACGGCATATGGTCGCTTCCGGTGCAGCTGGGAGACAGCTATACCGTGACCCTGAGCCTGATGCTCTTTGTGCTTCAGCTGGTCTGGACGGTGGCGGACCTCATCCTCATCTTCCGCTGCTACATGTGGATCTGCCTGGAGGGGGACGAGGACATGGCGCAGAAGCCTTCCCGCTTTGCCTTTGTGAACCGCTTCCGGGAGAAATTTGAGCGCCATAACCAAAAAGCCGCCGCCGAGGCCGAGGCATATGCCGCAGAACGGCGAGCTGCCCGGGGCGGAACCAAAAAGAAACGCAAACACAAAAAATGATGCCGCAAACAGGAAAGGAGCTTACCTATGGGATGTGCCCCTGTTTCAGTGAAGAAGATTGGCTTCGGTCTGCTGATCCCGGCTGTGATCTTCTTCTTCAATCCGCTTGTTGCTGTACTCGACTTCTTGCCCGACTTCATCGGCTATCTGCTGCTGTGGGCTTCGCTCCGCCGCGCAGCGGACCTTTCCTCGCAGCTGGATGAGGCCAAGCGCGGCTTTACGCGCATGGCTGTGATCGATGCGCTGAAGTTTGGCAGCAATCTGTGGATGATCTTCATGGTGGCTCCCCACGAGCTGCCCAATACCCGCCTGCTCCTGACCTTTGTCTTTGCAGTGCTGGAATTCATCTATGCCATTCCCGCGTGGTGTGCCTTCTTCAATGGGATCTATGCGCTGATCATCTCGGACGGAGATCCCGCCGGGTACGGGTCCGCGTCAAAACGGAAGCGGGCCATCCGCACGCTCCCTGAGCAGATGAAGACCGCCACCATTGCCTTCTTCATCTGCCGCAATGTGCTGGCTCTTTTGCCCGAGCTTTCCTCCCTGGCGTACGCTGCCTTCGATAATTCGGGCTACGTCACCAACTTCGACCGCAATCTTTATGATTTCTACGGCCTGTTCCTCTTCTTCGCCCTGATCATTATGCTGGTGGTGGGCATTGTATGGCTGGTGCGGATGCTTCGGTTTGCCATCCGACTTTATGCCGACCGTCCCTTCGCTGCCCGTTTGCTGGAGCGCTATGTGGCCGAGGTTCTGCCTTGCGAGAAGCTTTTTACCCGTCGAACTTTGCGTTTTGCCCTCGCCCTGTTGGGAATCGGCGGGTTTCTTACCCTTGACTTTTATTTCGACGACATCAACGTTCTCCCCGATGTGATTCCCGCCCTTGTTGTGATTTTTGCTCTGCTTCGCCTGCGCCGCTGTTTGAATGGCTGGCAGCTTCCCCTGGCTCTGGCCGGCCTTTGGGGCGCGGCTTCGGTGGGGACTGCTGTGTTGGGGTGGAACTTCTTCCAGACCTACTACATCGAGCTGATCCTTCGTAAGCCCGCGGCTTACGCCGCCTATCAACTGTTCACCGGCAGTACGGTGCTGACCCAGGCCGCCTTCTTCATTACGGTAATTGCACTTTGCGCCTACCTCTACCGCCTGTGCCGGCATTATTTGGCGAATGAGCGTGAGAACAATGCGCGGGAATTCCTGCGCGAACAGAAGAAACAGTTCATTTTTCTCGGCGTATTGGCCCTGCTCTCGGCTCTTGGCGGGATAGGGTATGTGACCCTCCGCCTGCAGATAGAGTTCATGTGGTTGGTGGAATTTGCCGCCACCTTGATTTTTTCCATCTATGCCTGGAAGGTGATGGGGGAGCTGTCGGAGAATCTTTGCCTGATCATCGGCGAGGATCATACTGAAGCACCCAGAGAAAAAACATGGTCATTTCTCGAATGACCGCCTATAAATGAAAGGAATGATTGTGATGTATCAGGAGATTTCTACTTCCGCCGCCACGGCGATTCGTGAGCTGCTTGCGGCTGCCAAACTTCAGCGCGGCGATCTTTTGGTGATCGGCTGTTCCTCCAGCGAAATGGTGGGGGAGCACATCGGTCACGGTTCCAGCCTTGAGGCTGCGCAGGCTGCTTTCCATGCCATTTACCCCATCCTCTGCGAGGAGGGGATCTATCTTGCGGTGCAGTGTTGTGAGCACCTCAACCGCGCCCTGATCCTGGAGCGGGAGGCCGCCCTGCGCTACGGCTATGAGATCGTATCGGTTCGTCCCCAGCCCAAGGCCGGCGGCTCCTTCGCCACCACCGCCTATGAGAATTTCACTGATCCCGTTGCGGTGGAGCACATTCGCGCTTCTGCCGGTCTCGACATCGGCGGGACGCTGATCGGTATGCACCTGCGTGACGTGGCCGTTCCCGTGCGGCTTTCCATCGACCACATCGGCCAAGCACACATTCTCTGCGCTCGCACCCGCCCGAAATACATCGGCGGCAGCCGCGCTTGCTATCCCGAGAATTAAATCAGCACAGCAAAGCCCCCGATCTGCGACACGACAGATCGGGGGCTTGCTTGATTTCATCAATACTCCAGCGCCGCGTAGACCAGGTTTCTCAGGCGGGGATGTACGATATCTTCTTTGTTGTTGAGCATATGCTGAAGGTAGACGATGGTCAGTTCCTTGGCGGGGTCACAGTGAACATAAGCACCCGCCGCGCCGCCCCAGCCGAATTCACCCACCGAAGAGAGGGTACCCGACAGGGCAGGATCCTGCAGGACGCGCACGCCGAAGCCGTAGCTGTAGCCACGCATCCGCGGCCAGTTGAAATCGGGGCGGGAGGACTCGTTCAGGCAATCCCGCCGCATCAGCTCCACTGTGGATTCCGCCAGGATCCGCGTACCGTTGGGGGCAAGCCCCATGTGAGTCAGCATCTCGGCGAAGCGGATATAGTCATCGGTGCAGGAGATGGCACCTGCGCCGCCGCTGGCGTGCTTTGAGCCGAAGACGTATTCGTTGGTGAGCCCCACATCCACGGCGCGCCCAAGCATCCCGTTGAAACGGTACTGGGCAGCCATGCGGGGAGCAAGGCTTTCATCATAGTGCATGAAGGTGCTCTCCATGCCGATGGGGTCAAAAATATTCGCCTTGGCGTAGTCAGCGAAGGTCTGATCGGCCACTGCTTCTACCAAACGAAGCAGCACATCGTGGGAGAGGCTGTACGCCCAATGGGTCCCGGGCTGGAAGGAGAGGGGACGGGTGGCAATGGCGCGGACAATATCTGCCGTGGTGGGCTCACCGTCATGCTCGGCGACGCAGGCCATGATCTCGGGAGAACGTGCGGCGTAATCCAGCCCAGAGGTCATGCAGAAGAGATCCCGCACCCGCATGGGTTCAGCGCGAACCAGCACGGTATTGCCTGCCTCGTCCTTCTCCTTGACCTTCATGGAGGTGAATTCGGGCAGATAATCGGAGACGGGATCGTTGAGCAGGAATTTGCCTTTTTCCAGCAGCTGCATCCCCGCGGTGACGGTGAGCAGCTTGGTGGCGGAGTACATGAAATAGAGGGCATCACGTCGCAGCGGTTCACGGGTCTCCACATCCTGGAATCCGGCGCTGTGACGGTAAATCGGCTCTCCGTGCTGATACACGACCATATCGGAAGAGGGGATTCCCTCGGTTTCGTACAGGCGGTCAATATATTCGGTCAGGTATTGGAAGTTCATTTTTTTCTCCTTCGCACATGGGAATTGAGTATATTATAACAGCAGAATTTTCCATTGTCAAGTCGGATGGACGGTGAATGTGAATATTTTGTTAAGGATTGCGCACCTCTGTTGACTCTTACCCAAGGTAAGATGCTATAATACAGACAGAAATCCCCCCGACGAAAGGAGAATGACCGTGAAAATGAAGGAGGTTTGCAGCCGCACAGGCCTTAGTGAGCGTGCGGTGCGCCTGTACTGTGAGGAGGGCTTGCTCACGCCCATCCGCACCGAGGTGCGGGGACGGGTCTACCTGGAATTTGAGGAGTACCACATTGCCGAGCTGCAGCAGATCGCCTGCCTGCGAAGCGCGGGATTCTCGCTTGGTGAGATCAAAGACGTTTTCAATGAGCCCCACCTGATTCCCAATATTCTGAAAAACTTTCAGGCAAGGCTGGTGCGGGAACAGGGGGAGCAGGGACGCATTCTCGGTGCGCTGGAGGAGCTCACCGATCCTCCCGCCAATGCGGAGGAGCTTTGCCGGGCTTTAGCGCCCCGGGAAGTAACCCGCGATTATACCAACGGTGCAGTCCCGCGGACAAAAGAGCCCAGCTTCCGCGAGTTTTGCGAGCGCGGCGGTTATGCTTCCGAGGATGCCTGCGATCAGCTGGATCGAAGCGTAGCCCGCGGGCGGATCGTTATGCTGATTTACGCCATCTGGTATTGGCTCTCCTTCGGCTACTCCCTCTTGCTGGCGGTGAGCTCAACCGACGGTTCGCTGTTGGCCTTCCTGATCTGCATTGCCATTGCGGTGGCGGTGTTTATTTTCTTCCGCCGGGGTGTGACCTGGCTTCGGATCGTACTGGCCTTCCTCCACGCGGGAAATGCCCTGTTCATCGGGGCAGGGATGGCGGATCTGATCCCCGCAAAACAGGTCATCCACAGCTACGATGAATTTGGCAATACCAGCCAATGGGTGCAGGAAACCGGATCATGGTGGCTGTTCGCCCTGGCACTTCTGATGGTGCTGGTGGAGGTGGCCTGTGTGTATTTTCTCTGCTTCAACCGCTGGGTCAGCGATTATCTGTACGACCGTTCCACCGAATATTGAAGCAAGGTGCCGCGCATTTGCGCGGCACCTTGCTTTAATGTTACAGCGCGTGCGTGAAGAACGTGTCTCCGCCGCAGAGGATCCCGGCGATTAAGTCTGTTTCTTTTCCCAGGGCGGCGGGATAAAGGCCGCTGTCCAGCCACGCGCCCATCTGGGTACAAAGCAGGCGGCGGAGATAATCCTGCTCGGGAAGGCGGAGATAGGCGGGGGCGCTTCCCCACAGGCCGCGGCAGCATCCCATGGGATACGCGGCGGCAAATCCGGTGATGCCGCGGCGTGTGTCCTCGGGAGAGCAGTATCCCGGGGCGTAGGCAGCGGGAAAATTCAGCCCGGCGGGAGGATTGTCGGTAAGAATTAAGGTGTGGGGCAGGGCACCCTCGGCGCTGAGATAATTGAGTAGATCGGTGGCTTCAGCGGTGTGCTCTCCTGCGAGAACCAACTGCATTCCCCATCCCCGGCGGCGGTATTCCTGTCCGAGGATGCGGTATATTTGCGCAGTAAAGCAAGCCTGCTGTTCAACCGAGACACCTCTGCCATCGGTGCGGAGGGCGGCAATCAGC
>JAFTUB010000159.1 GCA_017466495.1 Clostridia bacterium | reverse complement strand
TCCAGACCGCCGCAGCGGACGATCTCCTTGCAAATTTCCTTGGTCTCGTCGTCCAGCAGCACAACATGGTCGGAGTCCCAGCGGATGGGGCGGGTGATGTGCAGGGCAATCTCCGGGAAGAAGGCCAGCAGCGCGGGGATCTTATCCGATACCACCTCGGTGGGATGATAGTGGCCGTTGTCCATGAGGGGGATACATTTCCCGGGGTTCATGGCGGCATAGCTCAGCGCCACTTCCGCCGATCCCACGGTGTACGCCTCCACGCCGATACCGAACACCTTGGACTCCACGCAGGGCTTGACCTGGTCAAAATCGAAGGGCTCGGACAGGATCTCGTCGATGGCCTCTTTATAGCGGATACGGGGCCCCAACCGATCGGCGGGGATGTCCTTGAAGCCGTCCCCGGTCCAAATGTTCATGACACAGGGCTGTCCCAGCTCACGGGCCAGATAGGCAGAGATCCTGATGCAGGCCTTGCCGTGGTCGATCCAGAACCGACGAATCTCGGGGTCGGGGGACGCCAGAGTGAGGCCCGCCGCCTTAGGATGGGAGAAAAACGTGGGGTTGAAATCACAGCCCAGCCCCCGCGCACGGCAGAAATCCACCCACTTTGCAAAATGCTTCGGCTCCAGCTTATCCCGATCTGTCCATTCCCCATCCCCAAAGATGGCGTAGCAGGCGTGCAGATTCATCTTCGGCTTACCGGGGCACAGCTTCAGGGCAAGATCCAGGTCCTGCATCAGCTCCTCCGGGGTTCTCGCTCGCCCGGGGTAATTGCCGGTGGTCTGGATACCCCCGGTCAGGGGGGCGCTGGGATCGCCGTCGAAGCCCCGCACATCATCCCCCTGCCAGCAGTGCAGAGAGACCGGGACTCCCTTCAGCTTTTCCATGGCTGACTCTACGTCAATGCCAAGGGACGCGTATCTCACTTTTGCTTCTTCATAAGACATGATCGTCACACTCCATTTGAATTTTCAGATTGCCCAGCACGGTGGCCTCAATGGGCAATGCAATGACCTCTTTTCCGGTATACTGCCCGGCCAGACGGTTGAGGTATGTATTTTTTGCGCCGCCACCCACCAGGTAGAGCTTCTCATAGGTTTGCGCGGTGTTCGCCTCCAGCTCGCGGATCGCCTGCCCGTAGCTTGCGGCGATACTGCGATAGGCACAGCAGAAATAATCTCCCGTTGTGCGCAGCGTGTTCCCGGTCAGGGCATCAAAGGCCGCCTTCATGCTCTCGGGTGCCAACAGCTCGGGGGCATTGGCATCCACCGCAGCCTCGCAGGTGCTTGCCTCGGCCAGTTTGACGATCTCTGCAAAATCCGTTTCGGGACAGAGCTCTCGCCTGAGCTCGTTGACCAGCCACATCCCCATGATGTTCTTCTGATAGCGATGATACCCTACCCCGCCCTCGTTGGAATAGTTGGCCTCACGGCTTTTTTCATCGGTGATGGGAGAAGCGGTCTTCACCCCCAGCAGTGACCAGGTTCCCGAAGAGATATAGGGATGATTGCCCTCCATGGGAATTCCCTCCACGGCTGATGCGGTGTCGTGAGTGGCACAAAGCACCACCTTGATGCCACCGTATTCCCCGATCACGGTGCCGGGACGGCTGAGCTTCGGGAACAGATGCGTGGGATACCCCAGCGCCTGCAGAATTTCCCCGTCAAACTCCCCTGTCCGCACATTGACCATCCCCGTGGTGGTGGCATTGGTATATTCCCGCGCCTTTGTGCCGCACAGCTTATACATCAGATATTCTGGCATCATCAGCAGATCGGTCACCCCCTCCAGCCGCCCGCTGATCTTGTCATGGTAAAGCTGATATACGGTGTTGAAGGGCTGGAACTGACAGCCGGTACGCGCATACAGCGCCGGAAAATCCACGGCACCGTGCACCAGGGGAACTGTTTCCTCGGTTCGGCTGTCCCGATAGGCATAAACGGGCAGAACCTCCTGCTCCCCGCGGAAGAGAACATAGTCCACACCCCAGGTATCAATGGACAGGCTGTGAATCTCAGGAAAGACCGCTTTGGCCGCGGCAATGCCCTGTTTCACATGGGTGAGCAATGCCACGATGTCCCAGGTGAGGCGGTTTTCCTCCGTGCGCATTCCGTTGGGGAAACGGTACACCTCCCGGGTTTGGATGGTACCGCCCTGCCGCCAGCCCACGATGTGTCTGCCGGAGGAAGCGCCGATATCAATGGCAAGATAATAACGCAAAAAAACACCTCCTTTTCCACTCTGCCTATAGTTTACCACAGGCCGGGCGAAAAAAGGAGGTCGTGATTTATCCAAAAAAGTTACCTGATTTGCAATCGGTAGTGACGGGGGGATACTCCGAAAGTCTCTTTGAAAATGCGATGAAAATAGCCAATGTTCTCGTACCCCACCGCATGGGCGATCTCGTCCACATTACGGACGGTATTTTTGAGCAGGAAGGCCGCCTGTGCCAGCCGTTTTTCCTGCACAAGCTCGGTATAATTCTTTCCCGTTTTCTGCTTGATCTCCCGGGAGAGGCTGTGCAAATCGTAATGCAGCAAACCGGCAAGCTCGGTCAGACTTCCGTCGGCATAGCGGTTTTCAATGTAGGCCAGCACCCGGAACACCGTTTTCCGCGGTGCATCGGCGGTGTCCAGGGTATCGGAGCGGTACACCATCTGCATAAACAGCAGGGCCATGGTCATTTGGGTGAGATCCTGCCGCGGCGGCTCTTCCTGCATCAGGGAAAGCAGGAGATTTTCCATCAGATTTTCAATGGGCTTGATCCCCGCCACCTTGAAGTGCAGGAATCCCTCTCCGTCGCTTTCTCCGCAAAGGCAATCGATCAAAAATCGCCGCAGGGGTGTTTCGTCCTCCCCCATAAAGCGTAGGACTGCGCCGAAAAATTCCGGGAGAACGATGAAGTTCACCGCCACGTCACCCTGCTCCGCCTTGAGCACCTCGTGGGTTGCGCTTTGGTTCATGAACAGGAGTTCGCCTTGATCCAGGCAGATCCGATTTCCGTTGACAATGTGGGTGCTCCGTCCGCTGCACATATACACCACTTCCACGTAGTCATGGGTATGCTCGGGGAAATGGATGAAGCGGGTATGGGGACGGATGGTGATCAGCTTGCCCGACGCCAGCAGCTTTCCGGCGTTCACCGTATTGGACTGCCCCTGCATATACAGATCCCGATCGATGGACAGCCGTCCCTCAAGAATGGCCTTCTCCTCTGCGGTGATCTCCTGCAGATAGGCCAGAATGTCGGCGTTCATCCCGTCACCTCCCCTGTGTAGTTTTACCCTCTTATTATAACACAAGGAAAGGGCAAGCGCAAGCCGCTTTTTTGCCGCAGAGCATTTTTCGGTCTATATCCGCGCCGCGAACCACTCTATCACCCCGTACACTGCCCCAAAATGAAGCCCGCGACATTTGTCAAGGATATGAGCCTTGGTTCTTAGCAGGTATTTACTTTTAGACGGTATCGAGATATTTTGTACTTGACAATTTCCGCTTGCCGTGATACAATGGAGGCACGAGGAGCGACGGCAAGCTTCCGCCCTCGGCCTTTTGGGTTTGCCCGCTACGAGTTGCAGCTCTGGCGGGCTTTTGCTTTAGTCTCGAAAGACTTTAGCATCTCGGACGATCTGCGCCGCTTTTGAATGACAGCAGGAGGTGATAAAATGTCTGATAACTGGAAATTGAAGGAATCTTCAATTTTAATGGTACACAACAATCCATCCGAAGAAGTCAATGCTGAATACATCGAAGATGTAGAAAGATATTTAAAATCCCCCGTCCCCGCTTGCAATAAAAAGACGGCACTTAAGCTTTTAAAACAATTTGCGCGAAAAGACTTCCCGACTTTTTGGACTGAATCCGTCACTCAATATCTCCCCGCGGTCAGTGAAGGTACGATGAAACTTGCGAAAAAAGTTTATTCCCACGATGATGCTGTCTGCCATGCAAAAGCGCTAATCGATTCGCTTGACCGAAAAAATTTAGCCCGTGCTTTTCTGTATGGCACTGCCCACAACGCTCCCGAATACCGTACAGCCCTTGCGTGCTACTATTACATCAAAAATTTACCTGAACATCGATTTAAAAAGATGTATTTAGGTACAAGTATTTGGGGTGATGTGTACGACGACAATGCCTGTGAAATATGTAGACACACCTGCAAATTAAGCGATGAGCCCAAAATGCAATTTTGGCATATCAATGCTACAATGAGCCACTTTTATCTTACAGCTCTGATTCCATTTAGCTTTGATCTCAATTTGGCAGTCGTTTATTTGGAAGAATATAAAACTTTACCAATACCGGATTTCACATCAAAGGATTTACAGTTTTTCCATGAGATAATTGCCTATATTGAATCACTACCTGAAGACACAACCCCCTCCAAGCTTCGCAAAGGACTAAAAGGCCCGGGATTGTTAAACATGTCTGTTGATCAAATTAGTGCTTTTATTGATTTGCTTGGATATTTAAACATTTTACACACCGATGATTCCTTCGGTGTAACAATTGGACATACAAAAGAGAGAGAGATGCTGCCTCCTTTGAGTGACCGCTCATACTTCGCACATCCGGTAAACCGTTGGACAAGAAAAAGCGGTATCGATTACGATATGATCGAAATATTGTTTGGTGATATTGATTGAACAGAAGGCCTGACCGCTTGGTCAGGCCTTCGGGTTATATCTGCTCCACAATCCAGGCAATCACCCCGTACACTGCCCCGGCCAGGGTGCCGTAGAGCAGGACGGGCCCGGCGACGGTGAAAATCTTTGCGCCGACACCCAGTATGAATCCCTCAGCTGCTGTCAATATAGGACACACCGTTTTGTAAAAAAATATTTACATTAAATTGGAGATGTGGTATAATAAAACAGAAAGGAGAATCTAATATGCGAAAAATTCTCTGCTTATTTTTATTTATTTGTGTATTTTTTGTTGGTTGCCAAAGCCAAGGCTCAACTGAAAACTGGGGCAGTTTCACCGCCGAAAAAACATATAGTTA
>JAFTUB010000158.1 GCA_017466495.1 Clostridia bacterium | reverse complement strand
CCCCTTTTGCCGCTACATGCAGCATATTCCCTTGACAACTCCCCTCTTTTTCTCTATAATAAACTCATATAATCCGATTACTTTTCACGGAGGACATCACAATGGCTGAATATTATCTTGGCATTGACCTGGGCGGCACCAACATCGCCGTCGGTCTGGTAGACCAATCCCATAATATGTTGGCGAAGATGAGCACCCCCACCCTGGCAGAGCGCACGAGCGAAGCGATTATTGCCGATATCGCGGCAGTTTCCCTTCGCCTGCTGAAGGAAAAAGGGCTGGATCCCCGGGATGTGCAGGCTGCGGGCATCGTTGCCCCCGGCATTGCCGACGGCAGGACCGGCATGGTGATGTACTCCTGCAACCTTCCCTTCCGCAAGACCCCCATCTGCGCCATGCTGGCCGAGCAAATGGGCATCCCCCGAGTATATTTGGACAACGATGCCAACGCCGCGGCCTGGGGCGAGGCCGTCGCCGGCGCAGCCAAAGGCACCGCCGACTCGGTGATGATCACCCTGGGCACCGGTGTGGGCGGCGGAATCATCATCAATCACCGCATCATTTCGGGTTTCAATGCCGCCGGCGGTGAGCTGGGACACATTGTCATCGAACAGGGCGGGCGTCCCTGCGCCTGCGGACGCCGCGGCTGCTGGGAAACCTACAGCTCGGCCACCGGCCTGGTCAACCTCACCCGGGAAAAGATCGAAGAATGCCGCCGCACCGGCCGCAAGAGTCTGATGCTCGAAATGGCAGCTGCAGACGGCAAGGTCTCGGGGCGCACCTCCTTCAACGCCATGCGGGCGGGCGACGAAGCAGCCCGTGAGGTGGTAGACACATACATTCACTATCTTGCCTGCGGTTTGACCAACAGCATCAACATTTTCCAACCCGAGGTGATTTCCCTGGGCGGCGGCGTGTCCAACGAGCGTGAGCACCTTCTTAATCCCCTGCTGCCCATCATCCAACAAGAGCAGGACGGCGGCGGCGTGGTACCGCAGACCCAGCTTCGCATTGCACAGTTGGGCAATGATGCCGGCATCATCGGCGCGGCTCTGCTGGGGATGCAGGGCTAATCGCATCAAAACAAACCTAAAAAGGCACCTGCGGCAAATTGCCGCAGGTGCTTTTTGTTGCATTCATAGCGCAAAGTTACGCGCTCACACCACCTGGAAGGTATAAAACTTGAGGTAATCGGTCTCCGGTACCGTGGGGAGAATGGGGTGATCGGGTGCCTGCTGGCGCGCCTCGATCTGACGGAGGGTCACCTGCGCGTCAGCCGCCGCCTCACGGAGCATGGCACGGAAATAATCATCCCGCATCAAGTGGGAGCAGGAGCAGGTGGCCAGGTATCCGCCGCGGGGCAGCAGCTGCATGGCCCGACGGTTGATCTCACGGTACCCGCGGATGGCACTTTTCACCGTGTCGCGGCTCTTGGTGAAGGCCGGGGGATCCAGGATGATCATATCATAGTCGCACTGTTTGCGCTCCCCCATGTCGGTGAGAAGGGCAAACACATCGGTGCAGAGAAAGTCCATCCGTTCCTCCAGGCCGTTGCGGCGGGCATTGGCCCGAGCGCAGTCGATGGCGTGTTGGGACACGTCCACGGCTGTCACATGAGCCGCGCCCCCTGCGGCGGCGTTGAGAGCGAAGGCCCCGGTATGGGTGAAGCAATCCAGTACCCGACAGCCACGTGCCAGGCGGGCAACTGCGGCGCGGTTGTACTTCTGATCCAGGAAAAAGCCGGTCTTCTGCCCGCCGAAGTAGTCCACGGCGTAGCGGATCCCGTTCTCCACGATCTCCACGCTGCCGTCGGTATCGGTGAGAAGCCCCTCTCCCGGCCAAAAACCGGTGTATTGCTCCATCCCCTCCAACTCGCGGATCTTCACGTCATTACGCTCGTAGAGCACGTCGATCTGCTCCCCGCGGCTCCGCAGATCCTCCACCAGCAGGCGATAGAGCATGGATTTGATCCCCTCGATGCCTCGGGACAGGCATTGCGCAACCAGGACCGGACCGAATCTGTCCACCGTCAGCCCGGGAAAGCTGTCCGCCTCACCGAAAATCAGCCGGCAGCAGGCAAAATCCGCATCGGTAGCCATGACGGTGCGGCGGTAGTCGATGGCATATTTGATGCGGCGGGCCCAAAAGGCCTCGTCAAATCGATCGTTGGCATTGGTGGAGATGATGCGCACCCGAATTTTCGACTGCAGGCAGACAAATCCTGTGCCAAGGAAACGCCCCTTGCGAGAACGCACCTGCACCAGGCCGCCATTGGCATATTCCCCTTCCTCGCCGGTGATCTCCTCGGCGAAGACCCAGGGGTGGCCGCTCCGCAGAGATCGCTCGGCCTTTTCGGTTACGGTAAACACCGCCATGGGCGGCATCAGCTGATTTTCCATAATTTCCTCGTTTGCGTAATCATAAATTATGCGCTCATTATACCACAAACAGCAGGGATTTGCAAGGCAGAGACAGCTTTTCCTTCCAAAATCGGCCTATTCCGCCAGCAAAATGAATCGCCGCCCGCCCAGGGATGCGGAAAGATCGCAGTTTTCATCGGCGCGCAGGTCGTTCATTGCCGCCAGCGACGACAAGCTCACCCCGTACCGTCGGGCAACCGACCACAGAGACTCCCCTTCCTCGGGATAGCAGACGGTGACAGCCGCTCCGCGCCGCCCCTCTGCCGGACGATAGAGCGCACGGGACAGCACCCTGCGGCTCTCCCCGCGGCTCATACGCAGGGCAGCGCAAATCTCGGCCTCCACCGCCAGCTGGGCACCCTCCCCTTCCCCTTCCCTGCGGGCATCTGCGCGGACCACCGACAGCTCAATTTCACGGGCAGTGGGGGCCTCGGCACACTCCAGCGTCTTCTGCCAGGGAAGTGTCACCTCCACCGCGCCGTACTCCCCTTCCTCCCGACGGATTAGAGAAAAACGGCAGGTACCGGAGAGCGTAAGCCGTCCCCCCTCAAAGTTCATCTCGTCCAGTTGCGCGGTTCCGATAATATCCTCAATGCCGGCAGCCGAAGTCAGCCCGGCCCCGGCGGCAGATATTTTCCCGCTCACCGGCACCGCGTAATTGCCGCAGAGCAGATTCCGCTCGATCTCCACATCCCGGTAGACTGCGTTCTCCACCTTGCCGCCGGGGGCGAAAAGGTCGGCCACCGTTGCAATTTCGGTCTCTTCCACCGCCTCGGCCACCAGGCGAATCGCCGCATCGCAGAGCAGGCGATCATCCTCCACCGTCACCGAAAGGTCACAGCAGCTGCCCCAGGCGCGAGCCTGCATCCCGCTCCGCGCCCCCGACAGAGGGATCGATCGGCTAAAAGGAATACGGCAGACCCGCCGCTCGGGACTTCCCTGCCCCTCGGCGGAATCTGCGCAAGTGAGCAGTGTCAGTACCAGCTCTCCGCGGCAGTTAACCGCGTCGCTGTCAGCGATGGCCTCACTCACCAAAACCGCGCCGTCGGCGCTGACAAGCCGCACCTCGCCCTCCACATCAGCCAGCGGAATATCTTCGGCCACATCCATGGGCTGGTCATCGGCTCGGTGCAGGATCACCGTGCGGCCACGTTTGATCAGTCGCTCGGTGTGCAGGGGTGCCCCCTCCACAGCGGGGGTAAGATCCTCCTCGCCCCAGGCGCGGATGCGGGTGCGCAGGCGCAGACGAAGGTTGATTTTACGAGGAGCGGTGGCACGGGCCGCCACCGACTCCACCCGGGTGTCAGCGACAGGATCGATCCCCGCGGCCATCAGCTCGGGGTCGATGGGGAGATTCACCGTAAAATCCCGACTCAGGCGCGTAGAGTAAAGCCCCCCATCTCCTCCGGCGTAACAGATCAGCAGATCCGCCCTGCCGTCAAAGGCGGCAGCGTTGGCCGAGAGAAAGCGGGATTCGTGGTAGGGTGTCGCCGTCACCCGAAGCAGACGCTTGATCTCGGGAAGGTAGTCGGGCAGTGAGACATCCGCGGTGATCTCGGTGGGCACCGAACGGTCGCAGAGCAAGGTAGGGCAAATGGCGGCGGGGGGCGAAAGCGTAAAATTTGCGGCGTTTCTTTCCATGGCATATTCCTTTCGTGGGCAGATGTATTTGTGGTACAGAATATGCAAAAGGGCAAAAGAATATGCGGGGGGACTTTTTTGGAAAAAAGTCCCCCCCCTCACCCCAAAAAAAACT
>JAFTUB010000157.1 GCA_017466495.1 Clostridia bacterium | reverse complement strand
CGATCACATAGGTCACAAAGGACACAGCGGCCACGGTGATGGCGTAGGGCATCTGGGTGGAAACGTGGTTGATGTGGTCGCAGCGGGCACCGGCGGAGGACATGATGGTGGTGTCCGAGATGGGGGAGCAGTGGTCACCGCATACGGCACCGGCAAGGCAGGCGGACATACCGATGGTGAGCAGCTCGGGGGAGTGCTCGAATACGCTGATGACGATGGGGATCAGGATACCGAAAGTACCCCAGGAGGTACCGGTGGAGAAGGCCAGGAAGCAGGCAACCAGGAAGATAACTGCGGGCAGGAAGTTAGCCAGGCCCTCAGCCGAGCCCTTCATGAGGGTCTCAACGTAAACGTCAGCGCCCAGCAGACCGGTGGTGTTCTTGAGGGCGGTGGCGAAGGTGAGGATCAGGATAGCGGGAACCATGGCCAGGAAGCCCTTGGGGATGCAGGCCATTGCGTCCTTGAAGCTGATGAGACGGCGGGCGATGAGGTAGATGATGGTCACCACAAGGGCGATCATGCTGCCCCAGGGCAGACCCACAGTAGCATCGGTGTCGGCGAAGGCATCCACAAAGGATGCGCCGTCAAAGAAACCGCCCACATAGATCAGACCGATGACGCAGACGACGATGAGGACAACGATGGGGATGATCAGGTCAATGACCTTGCCGCGGCCGGAGTTTACGCCAATATCACTGTCGATCTCGTCATGCTCGGTACCCGAGGTGAAGAGGTCACCGTTCTCGAGGGCGTTGAACTCGTGCTTGGCCATGGGGCCGAAGTCAAACTTCATCAGCGCCAGGGCCACGATGAAGACCAGGGTCAGCAGAGAATAGAAGTTGTAGGGGATAGCGCGGATGAAGAGCTGAATGCCCGAGTAGCCGGTACCCTCAGCGAACTTGGATACAGCGGCGGCCCAGGAGGAGATGGGGGCGATCATACAGATAGGGGCCGCGGTGGCATCGATGATGTAAGCCAGCTTTGCGCGGGAGATCTTGTGTGCATCGGTGACGGGCTGCATAACCGAACCGACAGTGAGGCAGTTGAAGTAGTCATCGATGAAGATCAGCACACCGAAAGCGAAGGTGGCCAGCTGTGCGCCCACGCGGGTCTTGATGTGGGTCTTGGCCCAATGGCCGAAGGCGGCGGAGGCACCGGTCTTGTTGATCAGGGCAACCAGAATGCCCAGGATCACCAGGAAGATGAAGATGCCTGCGGTGCCGGAGGCAGCGGCGATGAGACCGTCATTGATCATGACGTCCATGGTAGCGGCAGGCTTGAAGGAAGCAGCCATGACCGAGCCGGCCAGCACACCGATGAACAGGGAGGAGTAAACCTCCTTGGTGATGAGCGCCAGGGCAATGGCAATTACGGGGGGAAGCAGGGAGAAAATGGTGGCGTAGGTGGAGGGACCTGCGGCGGCGTCTGCCGCGGCATCCGCCGCTTCACCCTCGGCGAAGGCGGTGATGGCGAAGGTCATCAGGGCGAACACCAGGGCAATGACCAGAGCCGTCATCATGCGGGAACCGGGTCTGCGTGTTTTCATGTGAAAATCCTTTCCATGAAAAAACAGACATCGGTCGAGAGACTTCGATCCGACATCTGTCTAAATGTCAAAACGCAGCACTCCACGACTGTGACAGTCCACGGGGTATTCCCCCGCAGCCCAGGCCGGAGCCGGATACTCCTGCCTTCGGCGAACCTGCCTCCCTCCCCGTCCATGCCGTTCCGCGGCCCCAACCGGAGAGCTCTTCGTGTTCGCACCTCTGCTTTTTCATTATATAATTTGGTAAGTATATCATATCATACATCGGACACATTTGCAAGACAAAATTTTCAAAAATCCGACATAAATTTCCCTCTTCCCGGGGCTTTTCGTAAATTTTTTTGAAAATGCTTGCGCCCGGGACGCAATTGTGGTATACTCTATAATAGGTTGCTGTGCCCTGTACGGGACGGCCATTACCGTTTAAGGAGAATTAGCCATGCTCAAGAATTTGCTGATCTGCGCCCTGGCGCTTGTTTTGACCTTGACCGTTTTCTCTGCCTGCGGCGAGGAAGTTCCTCCTGTTGACGGCACCGAAGGAAAGCCTGCCGACACCACCGAGCCTGTTCAGTCCGAGGCCGTGATCTCCCGTCACCTGCTGGCGGACAAATATGATCCCCGTGTCAACGGCATCTATCCCGTAGCCGGCACCTTTACCGACCGCCTGGATGCCAATCTGCTCACCGAGGCCATGATGATGGCCCAGACCCCTGATGCGGCGCCCATGCTCTGCAATCTGATTTCTCTCATGGGGCTGACCCGGGACGATATCGTGCTCTACAGCGAAATGAACGGCGACCTTCTCCTGCTGGAGAGCGAGCTGATTGACGGGCTCTTCCTTGAGGGTGAGGCTCTTCGGGAGGCTCTGCGGGGTGACCACACCATTATGGCGGGGGGCATTCCCTATACCGTCTTTGAGCTGGCCGCCATGCCGGAGGCTGACCTGAACGCACTGAATATTCCCGCGGATGAGCTGAAGGCATATCTCGCCTCCATTCCCGCCATTGCGGAGCAGACCGGCGAGCAGCTGCCCGGCGACGTGTTGGCCATGATCGAGGCGTTTACCGCATAACTGTCTGAATTGATCACACGCCCAAGCGGCGGGGGCAGAAACCTGCCCCCGCCGCTTGTACTTTGACGAAATTGAGGAAATAGAACCATGAAGTCACTCAAAGCGCTGTATAAGGTTGGCCGCGGACCTTCCAGTTCTCATACCATGGGGCCGGAGCGTGCCTGCCGTCTGTTTTTGGGGGAATATCCCCATGCCGCATCCTTTCATGTGATTCTCTACGGATCCCTGGCCGATACCGGGCGGGGACACCGCACCGATACCGCGTGCATGGAGGCCTTTGCCCCCATTCCATGCACGGTGGAATTTCACCATGACCCCAACATGAAGCTCCCCCACGAAAATACCATGGATCTGCTGGCCTGTGCTGCCGACGGCACCGAGATTGGGCGGATGCGGGTGATGTCGGTGGGAGGCGGCGCCATGTCGGTGGAGGGCCGCGCTGACCTGGCCGAGCCCGAGATCTATGCCGAGGACAGCTTTGGGGTGATCGCCGAGTACTGCAAAAATCGGAACATTCGCCTCTCGGACTATGTGTTTGAGCGGGAGGGAGAGGAGATCCGCCCCTTCCTGCTGCACATCTGGCAGGTGATGAACGATTCCATTCACGACGGTCTGACCCGCCGTGGCATACTGCCCGGCGGCCTGGAGGTGTAGCGAAAGGCCCAGTACCTCTTCAATCAGCGGCACATCGACGAGAGCAGCGAAAACAGGGAAAACCGCATCGTCTGTGACTACGCTTTTGCCGCCTCAGAGCAGAATGCCGACTGCGGCACCATTGTCAACGCACCCACCTGCGGCGCCTGCGCAGTGCTCCCCGCAGTGCTGAAGTATATGCAGGAGAAGAAGGGCTTCACGGACGAGCAGATCGTCCGCGCACTGGCGGTGGGGGGGCTGATCGGCAATCTCATCAAGCAGAATGCCTCCATTTCGGGGGCGGAGTGCGGCTGTCAGGCTGAGATCGGTTCTGCCTGTGCCATGGCGGCCGCCGCCCTGTGCGAGCTGCACGAGATGTCCATCGATCAGATCGAATATGCCGCCGAGGTGGCCCTGGAGCATCACCTGGGGCTGACCTGCGACCCCATCTGCGGCCTGGTGCAGATCCCCTGCATCGAGCGCAATGCGGTGGCGGCCATGCGTGCCATCAACGCCCTGTCCCTGGCCAATTTCCTGTCCGAGACCCGAAAGATCTCCTTTGACATGGTGGTGCGTACCATGTACGAAACCGGACGGGATCTGTCCCACCTCTACCGGGAAACCTCCCGGGGCGGTTTGGCCAAGAGCTATCAGTAAGAGGGCAGCCATGAGCAAAACGAAACTCAACAGCCTCCCCATCCGCCGTGTGTGGGGCGGGACGCTGAATCTTTTCCTGGCGGG
>JAFTUB010000156.1 GCA_017466495.1 Clostridia bacterium | reverse complement strand
CGTCGCGCGCTGCCAACTGCGCCACACCCCGACGGTATGTTGGACAGCAAATCTGTCCGGGGAGTATTATACCAAATTTACCGCAGTTTGTCAAGCGCAAATCGGGGGATGGACATGTGCGGACAAAAAACGGTGCCGCATAAATTGCGCGGCACCGTTTCGGTATTTTGCTTAAAGCACCTTGGACAAGAATTCCACGGCGCGGGGGCACTGCGGATTGGCGAAGAACTCAGCGGGGGTGTTTTCCTCCATGATGATTCCTTCGTCCATGAAGCAGAGGCGGGTACCCACTTCGCGGGCAAAGCCCATTTCGTGGGTGACGATGACCATGGTCATGCCTTCGTCGGCCAGTTGTTTCATCAGCTCCAGCACCTCGCCCACCATTTCGGGGTCCAGTGCGGAGGTGGGTTCGTCGAAGAGGATTACCTCGGGGTTCATGGCCAGGGCGCGGGCGATGGCCACACGCTGCTTCTGACCGCCCGAGAGGGTGGCGGGATAGACATTTGCCTTATCCTCCAGGCCGATGCGCTTCAGCAGGGACATGGCCTGCTCTCTTGCCTGCTCGGTAATCTGCTTTTTGTTTGTGGTAATGGCGATCTTTTCCTGCTTTTTCGCTTTGCTGCGGAAGAGATTGGTCAGGGGCAGGAAGAAATTGTGGTTCCGCGCGCGGCGCAGATCGGTGGTGCCCACATAGACGGGGGAGAGCATGATGTTCTGCAGCACCGTCTTGTTGTTGAAGAGGTTGAACTGCTGGAAGACCATACCCATCTTGCGTCGGTGAATGTTGATATCCACCGCCATATCGGCGATATCGGTGCCGTTAAAGATGATCTGTCCGCCGGTGGGGTCCTCCATGCAGTTGAGGCAGCGCAGGAAGGTGGACTTACCGCTGCCGGAGGGGCCGATGACGCAGACGATATCACCCTTGTTAATGGTGATGTTGATCCCCTTGAGCACCTCAAGGCGACCGAAGCTCTTTTTCAGATCAATGACGTCGATCACTCTTCTGCAGCCCCCTTTCCATCACTTTGATGCCGAAGGAAATCAGCATGATGATGACGATGTAGATGATGGCCATCACCAGATAGGGTACCATGAACTCGTAGGAGTTGGTACCGATCATGTTGAAGGCGGTATAGAGGTTCGCCGCGCCTACAAAGGAGACAACCGAAGTTTCCTTGATCAGGGCGATAAACTCATTACCCATGGTGGGAAGGATGTTCTTCACCGCCTGGGGAATAACGATCTTGAGCATGGTGGTGGAGAAGGGAAGACCCACCGCACGGCCGGCCTCCATCTGTCCGTCGTCCACCGACTGAATGCCCGCGCGCATGATCTCGGAGATGTAGGCGCCGCTGTTAAGGCCGAAAACGGCCACCGAGACATGGAGTCCCGGCATATTCATGCCCATCATGGGCAGCATGACGTAATAGAAAAGCAGGAGCTGTACCACCATGGGTGTGCCCCGGAAGAAGCCCACATAGAAGGAGCAGATGCCGTTGAGCACGCGGGGGAGCAGCTTATATTTCGGCACCACCCGCACGGTGGCGATGAGGGTGCCGATGACGATACCGATGACGAGACCCAGGACGGCGATGATGAGGGTGTTTTCCAGGCCCTCCAGCACCTTCACGTAACCCCGGCGATCGATCAGTACCTCAAGAAATTTATCAATCTTTAACCCAAAATTTCCCATGATACCTCATAATAGAGCCGCTCCTCCGCCCAAGGCGGAAGAGCGGCCGTTTTATCTTATTGATTCACAGAGCGGCAAAATCAGCCCAGCTCGTTGAAGGCATCCACGATGCACTTTGCGGGAGCGGAGTCGATGACCACATAGTTGAGGTTGCCGTTGATCATATCCTGAACAGCCTGGGTACCGTTCTGGTAACCGGTGCAGGTAACCTTAAAGCCGGCAAAGCCCCACTCTTCGTCACCCTCGACGTAGAACTTACCGGTGGTACCGTTTTGTACGCCGATCTTGGTGGAAGCATCCATACCGTTCAGAATGGCTTCGACAGCGGCTGCATCTGCGCAGGCGTCGAAGGTGGTGTCATCAGCCATGGCGATGAGCTTCTGGGAAGCGCTGTAGTAGGAATCGGTGAAGGTAACATACTCTTCACGCTCGGGCTTAACGGTCAGACCGGCCATAGCGATGTCGCACTTCTGCTGGCCGACGGAGAGGCAAACTGCGTCGAAGTCCATGTTGTCGATGACCAGCTCCTTGCCCAGCTCCTTAGCGAGCAGAGCGGCGATTTCCATGTCGATGCCCAGGTAGCTCTCGCCTTCCATGTACTCGAAGGGAGCGAACGCGGCGTTGGTCGCCACAACCAGCTGATCCTTAGAGGTGTCACGGGCAGCAGAAACCACGGGGGTGGGGGTGCCGTCGCCGAAATACTTGTTGCAGATCTCGTCGAAGGTGCCGTCTTCCATGATCTTCTTGATGAATGCGTTGGTCTTTTCCAGCAGTTCGGGCTGGGTCTTGTCGACGCCGAAGGCGTACTCTTCCTCGGTGAGGTTGATCTCAATCACCTTAACCTTGGGCGAAGCGGTGCCGCCGCAGGCAGTGAGAAGAGAAACCAGCATCAGGACAGCAAGGGTCAGAGAGAGAATCTTTTTCATGATGTGTTTTCCTCCAATGAAATGTTTTGATTTTGTACCGCCGCTGAGCACGGGATACAAATGAATAAATACACGGCTATTATACATCATTCACCGCCAAAAAGCAAGTGCTTTGGCAACATTTTCGGGCGATTTCCGGTAAAATTTCATGTAAAAATGCATATTGGAGAAAAAATTCTGCTTTCGATCATTTAGACAGAGGAGTGAGTGCCAGGGACCTCAGATATTCACTGGGGGGAACACCGTACTGTTTGCGGAACAGCTTGCCAAAGTAGAGCGGATCGGCATACCCTACCGATTCGGCGACCTCACGGACGGAGGAGAAATCTCTGCTGTCAAAAATCGCTTTGGCTTGGGTGAGCCGCTTGCTCTCAATATATTTCTGCGGCGACATTCCGCAGACCCCGGAAAAGATTTTCCGGAAATAGGTACCGGACAGGCCGGAAATATCGATCAGTTTTCCCACTGTCAAGGAGCTGTCGAAGATGTGCGCCTCAAGATAATCACAGCTCTCCCGGATCAGGGCCTTCTGCGATGCGGTCTGATAGTGCAGCTCGGAGAGGGAAGCAAGGGAGGCAAGCAGGCTGTAGAAGTGGGAAATACAGCGGTAATATTGCTGGGGCGCTGAGCGGAAGGCCCAGGTGCGGTAGAGCTGCTTGAGGGTGTCATATCCAGCGGGCATGGAGGTATAGGGGAAGAGCTCCGGTCGAGAACGGAATGGAGTTCCGGTGAAATTGATCACCAGATATCGACTCTCATCGGAGCAAAGGCTTTCTACCGAAAAACTCTCTCCCTGGGGAATGAACAGGATGTTCCCCTGCCGCAGGGTGATGGTTCTGCCGGAGAAGCGATAGAGGCTTTCACCGTTGATCTTATAGATGAAGGCGTGGGAGGCACGGTTGTGGTAGACGGCGTGCAGGGAAGAGGGACGCTCATAGATGCTCTGCAGAATGAAGTTTTCCATTGATATTCTCCTGGTACCGAAATCGAAACATTTTGTGCTGAGTAAATCATAAATGATATTGGCGTTTTTGTCAACCGTTGGGAGGAAAGAATGTGTGAAAAAGTCGATGTGTTGTGTTTTGTTTATTTACAAGGCGGCGTGGAATGTGGTAAGCTTGGAACGGACGAAAAACGCAGAATGTCTGCGGGAAAGAGGACATAATGGGAATTGTGTTCAACAATGTGGCGATGCTGCTGCTGTTTGCGCTGATCGGTTGGCTGCTGGCTGTGGGGGGGCTGGTAAAGCATGAGCACGCAGTGATGCTGTCCCGGCTTTTGGTGTGGCTGTTTTTGCCGGCGAAGGTGTTCGCAAGCTTTGCCGCCCGGTGCACGCCCGCCTATCTGAAGGAGAATTATGGGCTGCTCCTTCTGTCGGTGGCTGTGCTGGCGGTGATGGCGCTGGTCGTTTATCCGATCGTACCCCGGTTTGTGAAGAACCGGGATGAGCAGAGCGTATACAAATATTCGCTGCTGATCGCCAATTACGGCTATATGGGCTATGCCCTGGTGGAGAGCCTGTACGGACAGTCGGTCCTGCTGGATATGATGATGTTTGCCCTGCCCATGTCCACCTATGTCTACACCGAGGGGTATCGGATGCTCACAGCAACCTCCAGGGTATCTCTGCGCAAGCTCATCAATCCGGTGTTTGTTGCAATCCTGCTGGGGTGTGCGGTAGGGCTGTCGGGGCTTCCGCTGCCCGATGTGATCGAAAAAGCGGCGTCCAGCGCATCGGCATGTGCGGCCCCCATCAGTATGCTGCTCACCGGAATCACCGTCTCGGAGTTCCGATTGGGAGAGCTGCTGCGGCAAAAAGGCGCATATGTGGTGTCAGCGGTGAAGCTGATTCTGATCCCGCTGGTGCTGTGCGCTGTGCTCAGCCGCTTCTGCACCAAAGAAACAGTAGTCATTACCATGTTTGTTTACGGGCTGCCCTGCGGGATGAATCCCATTATTTTCGGCAAGCTGGCGGGCAGGGACTGCCGAAGCAGCACGGCGATTGTCTTGATCTCCACGCTGTTCTCCCTGCTGACCGTACCGCTTTGTTTGGCCATGGTTGACTTTTTCTTCACAATCTAAAGGCACGGGGCTGTCGTGCGTATGCACGGCAGCCCCCATTTATTTGTTTTTACTTGTTCTTGAGCAGGTCGCGGATCTCGGTGAGCAGCTCCTCCTGCGTAGGTGCCTTGGGCTTAGCCGCTTCTTCTGCAGCCTTGGCGGCGGCAGCGGCAGCCTCCTCTGCCTTCTTTTTGGCTTCCATTTTTTCGCGGCCCATGCTGATGAGCTTGACGAACAGGAATACCGAGATGGCGATAAGGAAGAAGTCCACGATATTCTGAATGAAGGCGCCGTACTTGATGGCAGCCTCTGCGATGCCGGCGGCCTCGTCGGCGGGAGTAATGATATACTTGAGGTCGGCAAAGTTGGCGCCGCCGGTCAGCTTGCTGATGGCGGGCATGATGATATCGTTGACCAGGGAGGTCACGATCTTGCTGAAGGCTCCGCCGACCACAACGCCGACGGCCATGTCCACAACATTGCCCTTAAATGCGAATTTCTTGAAATCTGCCCAGAGTCCCATATTGATGTTCCTTTCTTACGACAAGATTTGATACGTTCATTATAGCATGTTTTGCGGCGGAGTGTCAAGGGATTTTTTACAAGTTTTCCCCGCCGCCCCCGGAATTTGCCTGCAGCTCAAGGTAACGGGTAAAGAGAGCGGTGAGGGTTTCCAGCACGTTCTCATTTGACCGCAGGCGGAGACTGATATACGCCTCTGCGGCGCTGACAAAGCGCAGGCGGCCGGTGTACTCGCCCGCCAGCTCGCTCCACAGCGCAATGTCGGTGTCGGCGGGGACAATCTGTACCTCGCCGCTGCGCTGGATGACCTTTTTCATGCCGGCCTGCTGTGCCAGGGCACGGATGAGGGCAATCTGCAGAAGATTATTGGCGGCGCGGGGAGGCTCACCGAAGCGGTCGATGAGCTCGTCGCCCAGATCGTCCAGGTCAAGCTGGCTTTCGATGAGGGCAATGCGCCGATAAAGGTCCATGCGCTGTGCCGAGGATTTCACATAGCGCTCGGGCAGGAAGGCATCGTAGCTCAGGTCCACCGTGCATTCCACCTTGGGCTTGACCTTTTCTCCCCGTTCCTCCAGCACTGCTTCATTGAGAAGCTTGATATAGAGATCGTAGCCCACGGCATCCAGATGCCCATGCTGCTCGGCCCCCAGCAGGTTGCCTGCGCCGCGGATCTCCATGTCACGCAGGGCGATGCGGAAGCCGGCACCGAACTCGGCGTTCTCCCGGATGGCCTCCAGCCGCTTGGTGGAGATCTCCGAGAGAGTCTTTCCCTTACGGTAGGTAAAGTAGGCGTATGCCCGGCGTGAGGAGCGTCCCACACGGCCGCGGAGCTGGTGCAGCTGGGACAGGCCGAAGCGGTCGGCGTTTTCCACGATGAGGGTGTTGGCGTTGGGCACATCCACGCCGGTTTCGATGATGGTGGTGCTCACCAGAATGTCGGTCTCCCCGGTGAGCAGGGACTGCCAGATATCCTCCAGGGTTTCCTTGTCCATTTTGCCGTGGGCCACGGTGATGTGGGCATCGGGCAGGGCCTCGGCCAGCCGCCCCGCCACCTGATAGATGGACTCGATGGCATTGTGCAGGTAGAAGACCTGCCCGCCGCGGCGAAGCTCACGGCGCAGGGCTTCCAGGATGATCATGTCGTCATGCTCCAGCACGTAGGTCTGCACCGGCAGACGGTCCCCGGGGGCTTCGTCCAGGATGGAAATATCCCGCAGGCCGCCCATGGCCATGTTCAGGGTTCGGGGAATGGGGGTGGCAGTGAGGGTCAGCACGTCCACATTGCCGCAGAGCTGCTTGAGCTTTTCCTTCTGGGCCACGCCGAAGCGCTGCTCCTCGTCCACAATCAGCAGGCCAAGATCGCGGAACTTCACATCCTGGGAGAGCAGACGGTGGGTGCCGATGATGAGGTCGGTTTCTCCCCGAGCCAGGCGGCGCAGGGACTGGGCGATCTGCTTGGGGGTGCGGAAGCGGGAGAGCATATCCATGCGTACCGGGAAGGCGCGCATCCGGGAGAGGGCAGTTTGATAGTGCTGGAGCGCCAGGATGGTGGTGGGAACGAGGATGGCCACCTGCTTACCCGCGAGGATGGCCTTGAAGGCGGCGCGAAGAGCGACCTCGGTCTTGCCGAAGCCCACGTCGCCGCAGAGCAGACGGTCCATGGGAATATGGTTCTGCATATCTCCCTTAATGTCGGAGATGGCGCGGAGCTGACAGTCGGTTTCCACGTAGTCAAAGGATTCTTCAAACTCCCGCTGGCACTCGTCGTCGGCAGGGAAGGCATACCCTGCGCGGCGCATCCGTTCTGCATAGAGGGCGATGAGATCCTTGGCCATATCCTTGACGGCGGCCTTGGCGCGGGATTTTGCACGGTCCCATTCGCCGCCCCCGAATTTCGAGAGCTTCAGCAGGCCGTCATCGGCGTGAGCGCCGATATATTTGGACACCATGTCCAGCTGATTCACGGGCAGGAAAAGCTTATCCGTGCCCGCGTAGCGGATGTTGATATAGTCCCGGGAGACCCCGTCCACCGTGAGGTTTTCGATGCCCATGTACTGGCCGATACCGTAGGCGGCGTGGACCACATAGTCCCCCACCTGCAGGTCGGCATAGGACATGATCTGCTCCCCGGCGTTTTTGTGTTTCTTGCGGCGCTTGAGCTGACCGGGCAGGCGGGATTTCCCGCTGCGCAGCTCGGGGTCGGTAGAGAGGAGAGCGATGCGGGGTGTGGGGAGCTCATAGCCCCCAACGAAGGAGCCCCGGACGAGTGTGACACCGCCGCGAAGCAGGTCGGGCACATCCAGCGTGCTTCCGTCCCCGCCGATGCGGCAGGGGATTTCCCGTTCCTCCAGCATATTGTGGAGGTTGCGCATGGCGGCATCGTTCTCGCAGAGGAGAAGGATGCGGTAGTCGGCGGCAATGTACTGGGCCAGATCCTCGCAGAGGAGGGGGAAGTTGTCGGCATAAGACACGGTTTGCTTGGAGCGGAAGCCGAAGAGCCCCCCCAGCCGCTTGCCCGCCATGCCGCCCCCGAAGGCATCGAAGTGTACCGTCACCGATTTTGCGCAAAATTCTTCGAAGGTATCGGCATCGTGGCCGTAGTCGGCGTACTTGGGGGAGATCAGCCCGCTCTCCAGCAGATCCAGGACGCTTTGGTCGTTGTGCCAGGAGGTGGCGTTCAGCCGATCCTTGACCCCGTTGGTGTCCCGGATGAGGCAGATCCCCGCCGCTCCGTCAGGCTCTGTGGCACTGCGGTAGCTGAGATGATCCAGCAGACAGGTGCGCTCGGGGTAGACCAGGGAGATATATTTGTCCAGAAAGTGCAGCTCACCGCCTCCGTCGATGGCGGCAAGCTCACCTGCGAGGGAGGTCTTGGCCGCTTCATCCTTCACCTGGGCCGACAGAGCCAGCACGGCACGGCGCAGACGGGGACGGAGATTTTCGTCACAGAGCAGTTCTCTGGCAGGGGGGAGCTCTGCCGCCACAATGTTTTCGGTGATGCGCTGTGTCTCGGGGTCGAAGAGCCCCATGCGGTCGATCTCATCCCCGAACAGCTCAATGCGCAGGGGATGCGCGCCGTGGATACGCTCTCCCCCCGCCGCCGTAAAGCGTCCCCGGGGCGGGAAAAGATCAAGAATGCCGCCGCGGACGGCAAACTGCCCCGCGCTCTCCACCTGCTCCACCCGGGCATAGCCTGCCGCTACCAGTGCTTCGGCGATTTCCGCAGGCTCAATGCGGGTGGAGAAGTCCAGCCGCAGGGTGGCGGAAAGCAGGCGCTCGGGGGGGATGGT
>JAFTUB010000155.1 GCA_017466495.1 Clostridia bacterium | reverse complement strand
GTTGCCGCCGGCGAAATAGGCAAAACCCTTTTCCTCCAGGGACTGGATGACCTTGATGAATTCGTCGATGCAGCTGGTGGCGGGCTCCACGATCTCGGGGCGCTTGATGTTGAGCTTTTCGCAGTCGGCAAAGAAGGCATCGGTGTAGAACTTGGCGATCTCCATCACCGACTTGTTCTCGCGGCGGGCACCCTTGAGCATCTTATCCTCACCGGTATCGGCATCCGAGGCCAAATGTCCCACGTCGGTGATGTTCATGACACGGGTCACATCATAGCCCAGATAGCGGAAGGTCTTCTCCAGCACATCCTCCATGATGTAGGTGCGCAGGTTGCCGATGTGGGCAAAATGATAAACGGTGGGGCCGCAGGTATACATTTTCACCTTGCCGGGCTCCAGAGGAATAAATTCTTCGCGGGTACGCGAGAGGGAATTGTAAAGCAGCATGATCGTTCTCCTTCAATTAATCCTGATGATAATCCGATGTGATATCCGTCCATACGGGGGCTTGGGCTTCCCGTTCTTTTTCCTTTTTCTCCAGCTCCTCAATGCGGGCCTGCAAAGCAGCCAGCTGCTGCGCCACAGGGTCGGGAATGTGGATCTGGTCCAGGTCGCCTACCTTCTCTCCGTCGCGGCGCACCACCTTGGCGGGGATTCCCACCGCCGTCGCTCCGGGCGGCACTTCCTTGAGCACCACGGCATTGGCGGCAATCTTGGCGTTGTCCCCTACCTTGAAGGGGCCCAGCACCTTGGCACCGGCGCCCACCATCACATTGTTGCCCAGGGTCGGGTGACGCTTGCCCACATCCTTGCCCGTACCGCCCAGGGTCACGCCCTGATAGAGGGTGCAGTTGTCCCCCAGCTCGGCGGTTTCACCGATCACCACAGCCATGCCGTGGTCGATGAAGAGTCCCCGGCCGATCTTGGCGCCGGGGTGGATCTCAATGCCCGTCAGGGCACGGGCCGCCTGGCTGATGAAGCGGGCGGGCAGATAGTGCTTCTTTTCGTGCAGATAATGGGCCGCACGGTAGGCCAGCAATGCGTGCAGACCGGAATAAAGCAGCAGCACCTCAATGTCCGAGCGGGCCGCAGGGTCACGCTCGCGGATGACGGCGATCTCCTCCTTGATCTCCCGCACTACGGTGCCAATGGCCTTCTTTCCCCGACGAAGCGCAGGGGACGAGGTTTCAAATTTGATTTTGGTTCCCATAAGAACTCCTTTCGCGAAAGCAGGCGGCGGATAAAAAAATCGCCCCGTGTTTGTGCCACAACAAACACAGAGGCGGCAAACCGCGGTTCCACTCTGCTTTCTCACTTGATCGGGCGCGGCGGTAACCGCGACGCCTCTGCGCCGTAACGCTGCGCTGCGCCGGGGATTATCCCGGTGGCTCACGGATGCACAGCCCGCCGCTCTTCCCGCACCGCTTTCAGCACGCGGAAGACCGCGGCGGTGCTCTCTTTTGGAAGGCTGTGGCGGATTCTTTCCGATCAAAGCCCGGTTCCCGCAAGGGGATACCTATCAGCAGTATATACCAAAATCGCCGCGCTGTCAAGCATTTTTTGAAATTTTCCCGCCGCCGTTACCGGCATTGGACATCTTTTTGTTCCAAGCAGGCAGATAATTGCGCAATTCACCGCAAAAATCTTGACATTTTTTTCAAATATGTGTATGATTATGATGTAGAATTTTTTACCCCGCATCATATTTATTCTGCTCTCTTAAGGAGGATATCCCATGGCTATCGGAGCAAACGAAAAAGTCAGAGTCGGCATCATCGGCTGCGGCGGCATCGCCAACGGCAAGCATCTCCCTGCTCTGTCCAAACTGAACAATGTGGAAATGGTGGCCTTCTGCGACATCGTGGAAGAACGGGCCGTAAAGGCCAGAGACAAGTACGGCATCGAGGGTGCCGCTGTCTACACCGATTACCGCCAGCTGCTGGAGGACAAGACCATCGATGTGGTCCACGTTCTCACCCCCAACCGCTCTCACAGCTTCATCACAGTGGATGCGCTGGAGGCAGGCAAGCACGTCATGTGTGAAAAGCCCATGGCCATCAACGCCGCCGAAGCACAGAAGATGCTGGATGCAGCCAAGCGCACCGGCAAGAAGCTGACCATCGGCTACCAGTCCCGTCAGCGCGTCGATTCCCTTTATCTCAAGAGCGAGGTGGAAGCCGGCACTCTGGGCGACATCTACTACGCCGAGGCACTGGCCATCCGCCGCCGTGCCGTCCCCACCTGGGGCGTCTTTCTCAACGAATATGAGCAGGGCGGCGGCCCGCTGATCGACATCGGCACCCACGCCCTGGACCTCACCCTTTGGATGATGGACAACTACAAGCCCAAGTACTGCGTAGGCACCACCTACCACGCCCTCAACAACTCGGTGGAGCAGGGCAACGACTGGGGCAACTGGGATCCCACCAAATTCACAGTCGAGGATGCCGCCTTTGGTTTCGTCGTCATGGAAAACGGCGCCACCATCAACCTCCGTGCAACCTGGGCACTCAACTACGTGGACGCACGGGAGGCCAAGACCATCCTCTGCGGCACCAAAGCCGGTGCTGACATGAACGAAGGTCTGCGCATCAACGGCATTCACAACAACCAGAAGTACATCTTCACCCCCCAGCTGAGCAACAAGGGTGCCGCCTTCTTTGACGGTGTCAAGGGCGAGTCGGCCGAGGACCGGGAGGCTCGGCTGTGGATCGACGCGGTGATCAACGACAAGACCCCTGCCGTTACCCCCGAACAGGCCATCGTCGTCACCCGCATCCTGGAGGGCATCTACACCTCCGCCAAGACCGGAGAGATGTTTAGGTTTTAAGACCGTGGGGGAACTTTTTTGAAAAAAAGGTCCCCCACACCCCCACAAAAAACTGCAAAAACGCCCTTCTTGAACGTTTTTGCGGGTTCCAAGGGCGCTTTTTACAAAAAGCTCCCTTGGCGGGGTTTGGGGCAGCGCCCCAACTATACTGAATGGAGGAATAAACCATGAAACTCAGCGTACTTGCCAACCTTTACGGCGCATTTCCATTGGACGAAACCCTGGCAAAGCTCACTGCCCTCGGCGTGCACACCGTGGAGATCGGTGCAGGCGGCTACCCGGGGAAGGCACACTGCAACCCCGCCGAGCTGCTGGCGGATCCCGCCAAGCTGGCGGCATGGAAGGCTACCTTTGAGAAATACGATGTCAGCGTCTGCGCACTGGCGGCACACGGCAACCCCGTGCATCCCGACAAGGCTGCCGCCGAGAGCTTCGACCGCGACTTCCGCGAGGCTGTGCTCTTAGCCGAGCAGATCGGCGTGGACACCGTCATCACCTTCGCCGGCTGCCCCGGTGACGCCCCCGGCGCAAAGTACCCGAACTGGGTCACCTGCCCCTGGCCCGAGGATTTTCTCGCCATTCTGGAATACCAGTGGAACGAGGTTCTCATCCCCTACTGGGTGGAGACGGCCAAGTTTGCCCTTGAGCACAAGGTGAACCACATTGCCTTTGAGATGCACCCCGGCTTCTGCGTATACAACCCCGAGACCCTGCTAAAACTGCGCAAAGCTGTCACGGCCGCGGCCGGCGAGGAAGTGGGCAACGTCCTGGGTGCCAACTTCGATCCCTCCCACCTGATCTGGCAGGGCATGGATCCCGTGGCCGCCATCCGCGAGCTGGCGGGCTGCATCTACCACGTCCACGCCAAGGACACCAAGGTGGATCCCTACAACACCGCAAAGAACGGCGTGCTTGACACCAAGCACTACGGCGACGAGATCCACCGCGCCTGGGTCTTCCGCACGGTGGGCTACGGCAACGGCGAGAGCTACTGGCGTGATCTGGTGTCCAATCTCCGCCTCTGCGGCTACGACCGCGTCCTCTCCATCGAGCATGAGGACAGCGTTATGACCATCGACGAGGGTCTGCGCAAGGCCGTGAACTTCCTCAAGGACGTCATCATTGAAGAGCCCAAGCCTACTTCCATGAGCTGGGCGTAAATCCGCGGGAAGGTGCCGTTTGAGAAGGCACCTTCCCGTCCCTCCCGCGAAAACTTCCACCCGTGCGCGATTTTGGGCGGGGTGGATTTTTTGCGGCAAATTTGATTTTCTCAGGAGAACTGTTTATGTATACTGTGGAATGCGGTGAAAATTTCACCGTAACCCATACCGTCACCCATGAAGGAGAGATCACTTACATCGATGTTTCGGCCAGAGCTGTGGCTGAAGCAGGAAAGCTGAAGATCTCGGTAAAGTGGGGGGCTCCGCTGATCGGTGCTCACCTCACCTGGAGCCCCATCCCCTATGCGGTGCGGGGCATCCCCCCTACCTGGGGCACGGACACCACCGAATCCCATGCCATGCGCAGCGCGCCGATTCGCGCCTATGTGGCTTACCATGATCAAAACTGCATGACCGTTGCATGCTCCGACGCCAAAAACAATGTCTGCATCCAAATGGGCCTTCGGGAATCCTGCGGGTGTCTGGCCTGCGGCGTGTTCATCCGTGTGGACTGCGCCATCGAAGAATACACCGCCCGCATCCGCATCGATGAACGAAAGATCCCCTTTACCCAATGTATCGAAGATGCCGCCCGCTGGTGGGAGACCTTTGACGGATATGAGCCCGTCTCTGTACCCGAAGCGGCACGGCGGCCTCTGTATTCCACCTGGTATTCTTACCATCAAAACATCACCCCCGACGCACTGCTCAGAGAGTGCGAATATTTCCACGCTCTGGGGTGCGACACCATCATCGTGGATGATGGCTGGCACACCGCGGTCAAAGGCGGAGTGTACAGCACCTGCGGCGACTGGATCCCCTCGGCGGAAAAATTCCCCGATATGCGGGCATTTGCCGATCAGGTGCATGAGATCGGCATGAAGATGATGCTGTGGTACACCGTTCCGTTTATGGGAGAAAACACCCAGTGCTACCCGCGCTTTAAGGATAAGATGCTGGGTCCCTACGGCAACAACAAGACCTGGATCCTGGATCCCCGCTATCCCGAGGTGCGGGAATACATCATCGGCAAATACAGCCAGGCCATCCGGGATTGGGGGATTGACGGTCTGAAGCTGGATTTCATTGACAGCTTCGCCCAGAGCGACACGGTGTGCGAGGGAATGGATTTTGTCTCGGTATACGATGCGGTGGATCGGTTGATGAAGGACGTGCTGAGCGCACTGCGGGCCATCCGCCCCGATGTGATGATCGAATTCCGCCAGTCCTACATCGGCCCCCTCATGCGTACCTTCGGCAACATGTTCCGTTCCAGCGATACCCCCAACGACAGCTGGAAAAACCGGCTCAACGTGCTCCATCTCCGCCAGATGAGCGGCAATACCGCCGTTCATTCCGACATGACCATGTGGCATCTGGAGGAATCGGTGGAAAGCGCCGCCTTCCAACTCACCTGCGTGCTCTTCTCGGTGCCCCAGATCTCGGTCCGTGCCAAAGACATCCCGGCAGACCACGCCGCCATGATTAAAACCTATCTGTCCTTCTGGAACCGGTACCGAGAGGTAATTTTGGACGGCAAGATGACCTACAAAAATTTCGCCGCCAATTACACCTATGTGTCGGCCCGGCTGGGAGACACCCAGGTGGGTGCGGTGTACGGCGGACGGATCGCCTATCTGGAGCAGCAAACGGCGGAGATCGTCCTCGTCAATGCATCCATGGATAAAGTCATGCTCATCGAAGCAGACTTCGGCGGAACCTATCGGTGCCGCGTCACCGACTGCATGGGCCGCGACTGCGGCATCTATACCGTGGATCTGCAGACCCCCGTCCGCATCCCCGTTCCTGTAAACGGATATGTATATCTGAAAAAAGAATAGCCCCTTCCCCGCACCGTAAATATCTCAAAAACACACAAAGGAATGTCATCATGAAATCGCTTCGTCCCGAACTCTTCAACTCCCTCCGCGGCTACACCCGCGGACAGCTGGTCAAGGACCTGACGGCAGGTCTGATCGTTGCCGTCATTGCCCTTCCCCTCTCCATTGCTCTGGCACTGGCCTCCGGAGTCAGCCCCGAGCAGGGTATCTACACCGCCATCATCGCCGGCTTCCTGATCTCTTTCTTAGGCGGCAGCCGGGTGCAGATCGCCGGTCCCACCGCCGCCTTTGCCACCATCGTGGCAGGCATCGTCGCCCAAAAGGGAATGTCAGGGCTGATCATTGCCACGGTCCTTGCGGGTATCTTCCTTATTCTCATGGGCGTGCTCAAGCTGGGCAGCCTGATCCAGTACATCCCCTACACCATCACCGTGGGCTTCACGGCGGGCATTGCCGTGACCATTGTGGTGGGTCAGCTCAAGGATTTCGTGGGCCTCACCTATCCCGCCGGCACCACCGCGGTGGAGACCCTGGAGAAGCTGGAGGTCTTCGCCCACAACATCGGCACCTTCAATCCCTGGGCATTCCTGGTGGGCGCGGTGAGCCTGGCCATTCTCATTGTGTGGCCCTTCATCAGCAAAAAGATCCCCGGCTCGCTGATTGCCATCATCGCCGCGGTGCTCATGGTGAAGCTGCTGAAGCTCCCCGTCAACACCATCGGTGATCTCTACACCATCAGCTCTTCCCTGCCCACCCCCACCCTGCCCGCCCTCAGCTTCTCGGCCATCACCGATGCCATTCCCGATGCCTTCACCATCGCCATCCTTGCCGCCATCGAATCGCTGCTGTCCTGCGTGGTGGCAGACGGCATGATCGGCGCAAAGCATAACTCCAACATGGAGCTCATTGCCCAGGGCGTGGGCAATATCGGCTCGGTGCTCTTCGGCGGCATCCCCGCCACCGGCGCCATTGCCCGCACCGCCGCCAACATCAAGAACGGCGGCCGCTCTCCCATCGCCGGCATGGTCCACGCCGTGGTGCTTCTGCTGGTGCTGGTGGTGCTGATGCCCTACGCGGCACTCATTCCCATGCCCACCATTGCCGCCATCCTGCTGATGGTGGCCTACAACATGAGCGAGTGGCGGCACTTTGTCCACCTCTGCAAGACTTCCCCCAAGGGGGACATCGCCGTGCTGGTGATCACCTTCCTGCTCACGGTGATCTTTGACCTGGTGGTGGCCATCGAGGCCGGCCTGATCCTCACCCTCATCTTCTTCGTCAAGCGGGAGAAGGAAACCTCCACCTTCCGCGAGTGGGAGGAAACCGACACCCTCCACAGCACCGGCAAGCAGATTCCCGCCAACACATCGGTCTACGAATTGAACGGCCCTCTCTTCTTCGGTGCGTCCCAGCACATCTCGGCCATCTCGGCTCGCTCGGGCAAAAACTGCCTGATCCTGCGGATGCGTGGGGTCAACTCGGTGGACACCTCGGGCCTCCGGGGACTGGATTCCCTGCTGGTCAGCTGTGAGAAGGCGGGAGTCACCCTCATTCTCTCCCACCTCAACGATCAGCCCAGAGAGATCCTCGCCCACGCCGGCTTCCTTGCCCGTGTGGGAGAAGAGAACATCTGCCCCAACATCGACGCAGCTTTGGCACGCGCAGAAGCACTGAAAAAGTAAAGAAAAAGCACCGTATGCCTTACGGCATACGGTGCTTTTTCTTTATCGGAACCTGCGCAGACAAAAGACGGGCCATCCCGCCAGCACAAGGCATACTGTGGGGGCAAGCGCACACAGGGGGGCACGGTGGAGCATACTCTCCTCTTCTTCGGTGAGCATCCGTTCCATAAATTCCGGCCCCATGGTCTCAGCAGTGGCCGCTTTTGCCCGCGCCCAACTGTCGCCGTAAAAGAGGAAGGGATGCACTGCGCGGCCGAAATCCTCCCGCACCGCGAAAGGGTTGACCGCCCGATAGAGTTCAAGCACACTGCGCCACGGCTCCGTTACATAGTCCGGGTTTGGCTCCTCCCGATAGAAGGGCTCTCCCCCTACCGTTCCCGCCACCGCATGGAATTCCGGTTCGCCGAGCATTCGAGAGAGAGGAAGCGCGGTCACATAAAGCGCCATCACCAGTACCAGACAAAAGACGGCAGCCAAGGTCTTGGCAGGGGCCAGCAGGGAGACGGTAACAAACACCGCCGTCATCCCCAGTGTAATTCCCCCAAAGCCCAGCCCCAGCCAAAAGACGAGGGATATGGGGGTATGCTCCAGCAGGCGAAGATTCGCAAGAAGCACGATCCCCCCGAAGAGAAGATAGCAAACCGCCGCCACGCCAAATGCCGCGGCCAGCTCGCTCCAATAAATCCGGCTCCGGGACACCCCGGCAATCAGCTTATTCTTCGCCCGATGCCCCATCTCCCGTCCCACTGCAAGGGAGAACATCACAGCATAGATCATCATTTGCGGCAAAAACCAAACCTCCCCCAGGGAAACCTCCTGCCGCACCTCCCGGGCAAACAGGCAGGCGCAGATCAGGGTCAGAACAAAGCAGAACCGCACCCCGCGGCTGTGCGCCAGCCGAAAGAATCCCGCACGCAGAAGCTTAGTCATCTTCTCCACCTCCCAGCAGGCTGAGATAATACTGTTCAACCGTTTCTTCCTCCTCCCGCCAGGAGAGGAGTGTGCATCCCTGCTCATGCAGGGCAAGCGTCAGTTCACTCACCGCAGGACGCCCGTAGATCAGCACCGATCTGTCCGCATCCGCGGTATGCTCAATGCCCGCCTCGGCAAGAAAACGGCGCAATACCGCGTTATCATCGGCCGTCACCCGCACATAGCTCCGGCACTTTTCCTCAATTTCCGCCGCGCTGATCTCCCGCAGCAGCCTGCCCCTGTCAATAAAACCGTAATGGGTGGCCAGCCTGCCAAGCTCGGGAAGGATGTGGCTGGAAATGAGAAAAGTGATCCCCCTCTCCCGATTCAGCTGCCCGATCAGCTCCCGCAGCTGTACGATCCCCTGGGGGTCAAGCCCGTTGATGGGCTCATCCAGCACGAGGAATTCGGGCTCCCCTACCAGAGCCACCGCGATCCCCAGCCGCTGCTTCATCCCAAGGGAAAAATGCCGCACCCGCTTCCGTCCCGTGTCGGCCAGCCCCACCTCCCGGAGAAGCCCGGCAATGTTCGTCCGGGCCCCCAGCATCAGTGCCTGCTCCCGGAGATTTTCCTCGGCGGTCATATCGCCGTAAAGGGCGGGGGTCTCGATCACCGCTCCCATCCGGCGGCGGGACTGCGCGACCTCCCGCCGGCGGTAATCCACCCCGAAGAGACGGTAACTCCCCTCTGTGGGTGCCTGCAGACCGCAGACCGTGCGGATCAGGGTAGTTTTCCCCGCACCGTTCCGCCCCACAAAACCGTAGATCGCCCCACGGGGAATGTGCATGGACAGCCCGTCCAGCACCGCGCGCCCGCCATAGTGCAGGCACAAATCCTCGGTATGCAAAATCAGATCCATCTTCCTTCCTCCCGATGTACATAGAACATTTTATCTCTCCGCTCCATATCGGCAGACGATCACCACACAACCCGTGTTGTCAGGGGAAGCCGCAATGGGCTTCGCCCCCTCCGGAACAGAATAAACATCGGCCATGGGCTGCCGGGTGAGCAGCAAAGTGCCGCCAAAGGAAAACCACCCCTCGCCCAACCGTTCAAGATATTCCTCCAGTGTCATCGCCGAGCGATGGATGATCTCGGCGTGGGGCGCCCCCACCCAGCGCAGATGCCACGGCTCAAAGGGCTTTCCCGTTACCGCCTCACCGTCAATGGGGTAACGGATGATAAACCCATGCTTCCAGGCAGTGTTGTTGACGTACCGTCCCGCGCGGGTCTTGAGAAAGCTCATCCCGCCGTAGCCGGTCACGCAGACGTCCAACGCCAATCCCGTCTCGTGCTCCCCCGTCCCGGGAAGAGCGGCAAGGACGGGATCTGCGGCGTAACGCGCCTCCTGCTCAGCGCGGGAGCGGAAGGCATCGCGGATCAGCAGCCGCTCCCCCGTTGCTTCCTCCACCGCAGCGCAAAGGGCGGCGTAATCGGCACCGAGCAGTGGATGCACCAACCATCCGCTCCCGGCGTAATCCGCCATGTCCCCGCCCGATATATCGTCGGCGATGGGATAATCGGCGTTGACCAGCATGGGTGCTCCGGCAGCGGGAAGTGCCGCCAGGGCATCGGCGGAGTATTGCACCGTTTCCTCCGGAGCATAGGGAACAAGCAAAGCACCAGCCCCCACCCGGCGAATGCGCTCACCGATACGCCAGGGAATGTCGGGCCGCAGCACCGATACCCCGCAGATTATCAGCAGTAAACAGAAAAAACAATCAGCAGTCCCCGCCGCAAGCGGAGTGTACATGAGGATGTCAATCCCGGCATTTCAATTCTCCTTAATGAATGTGGCCCTATTTTACCATGACCTTCTTAACAATCCTCTGCTATATTTCTTACATATTTCGGTCTTTTCCTGCGTCGGCAAAAAATTTGATAATTTTCTGTCCGCCCCTTGCATTCCCCATTTTATTCCTGTATAATGGTAAAAAACGGCATCGCGCCGCAAAAAGGAGACTCTGCTATGGATCTTTCCCGCTTCTATGCCAATCCCAATGAAAAGCCCCTGGACCGCATTGTTGACGACGGCGGCCTCACCGCCATCTTCCGCACCATCGCCTGCATCGGCGACTCCCTTGCCTCCGGTGAGTTCGAGTCCACCAAGGCCGACGGCTCTACCGGCTACCACGACTACTACGAGTATTCCTGGGGCCAGTATCTTGCCCGCATGACCGGGGCAAAGGTCTACAATTTCTCTAAGGGCGGCATGACCGCCAAGCAGTACCTGGAATCCTTCGCCGACAAAAAGGGCTTCTGGGGCGATGACAAGCTGGCACAGGCCTATATCATGGCCCTTGGCGTCAACGACATCCTCAATCAGAATCATCCCCTTGGCTCCAAGGACTCCATCGATCCCGAGAACTGGCGCAACAATGACATGGAGACCTTCGCCGGCCGCTACGCCGCCATTCTCCAGCGTTACCGTGAGGCCATGCCCAAGAGCCGCTTCTTCCTCGTCACCATCCCCCGCGCCGACAGACCCGAGCGGGACGCCAAGGCCGAGCTCCACGCTGCCCTGCTCCATGACATTGCGTCCCTCTTTGAATTTACCTATGTCATCGACCTCAACCGCTACGCCCCCGTCTACGGCGAGGAATTCCGCAGCTATTTCAACCTGGGCAGCCATATGAATCCCGCCGGCTATATCTTCTCCGCCAAGATTATCGGCTCCTACATCGACTACATCATCCGACACAACCCCGAGGACTTCAAGCAGGTGGGCTTCATCGGCACGCCCCACCACAGCAACAAGGCGAAGTGGTAATTTTCCCACACCGACGACAAACAGGAGGCCAAAATGAAGATCAACCATGATATCCACACCCATACCCTGCTCTCTGCCTGCTGTCACGACCCCGCCGCCACGGTGGAGGCTTACGTCCGCCGCGCCGCCGAGCTGGGCCACACCGTGTTCGGCATCTCCAATCACCTTTGGGACGAGAAGGTGGAGGGGGCCAGCGCGTGGTACAAAGGGCAGATGATCAACTACGGCCTGCAGGCGCGGAACTGCGTTCCTGCCGACACCTGCGGGGTCAAGGTCAAGATCGGCGTGGAAACCGAATACTTCGCCGTCACCGACACCCTGGGCATGCTGGCTGACACGGCTGAGCGATTCGATTATGTTCTGGTACCCCACACCCATGTGCACATGAAGGGCACCGTCTGCCCCGATCCCGACGATGTCCGTGCCCGCCGCGCCGAGATGCGCCGCCGCCTGGCCGCCGCCATGCCCGAGCTGAACGAAGCGCAGGTCAAAAAGATGGTGGCCACCCTCCCTGTGGCCGAGCTGAAGGAGCTGGCAGATGCCGAACCCACCGATCTGGCCCTCTTCTACTCCACCCAGATGATCAACTCCTTCGAGGCGCTGATGGAAAACAGCGAATTTATCAAGCTGGCCGCCCGGGTGCCCACCGTGATCGCCCATCCCATGCACGCCTGCTGCATTCCCCGGGACGAGTCGGTGGCCGCCAACCGCGCCCTCCGGGAAGAGGATCTCCGCCGCTGCTTCGAGAAGGCAAAGAAGCTGGGCATCGGCCTGGAGGTCAACGTGGGCTGCTTCAACGCCGAGAACGACTACGCCGACGAGGCCAACATCCGCACCATCCGCATTGCCCGGGATGTAGGCTGCAAGTTCACCTTCGGCACCGATGCCCACAGCGTCAAGGGGCTGAGCTCCATCACCAAGGGCGAGCGCATCTCCGAACTCACCGGCATCACCGAAGCCGACCTTTTCACCCCCGCCCTGGCGTAAAGAAACAAAACAGATTGTCCCCCGGAAAACATTCGATAAGGGGCTGTTCCGAAATCTCATCAAATTGCCCCACCGACAGAAAAAGGGCAGAGAATGCTTTGCATTCTCTGCCCTTTTTCTGTGCCTCCGAGCACCTTCGATTACGGTTTTTCCATCTGCCTTGAAGCTGTACTTGCCATAATTAAAATCACCTTTTTCCCTATTTTTCGTACATAGTTGATGGTATACTTTGTCCCTTTCGAGCAACCGTCCCATACAATCAAGGCCATATCACAAAGCTCCGCCATTTTTTCATTTCGTTTAAGCGGTGCATGCTTTCCGTAAAGATCATATTCCGGACGCAAAATCAACTTTGACAGACGTTTTTTATCTGCATATTGTTCTGCCAGTGTATCTATCCCATCCGCTCCGCCTGTAATAATCATTGTTGTTTCTGCGGGAATGTGTTTTTCAAAATCAAATGCTTTGATGCTTCTGGAACCTGCAATGAGTAATTTCATGCTCACCTCAAAAACGCCGCAAAATTCTTATGTAAAATATAAGGTTTCCTATATTATATCATATAACATTTAAAATGTAAATAAGGTAAAATGTTTTTTGACAAAATAATAGAAGGTGTCATTCTATTTTGCCATATATGATATAATGGAGTGCAAGGATATTCATGATAGAGAGTCAATATAAAATGAACCTGATAAAAATAGGGTTAAAAATTGCATATTACAGAAAACTTCAGGGAATGACACAGGAAGAACTCGCAGAAGCCTGTGACTTATCTTCCGGCTATATTTCTCAGCTTGAAGCACCGAATTGTTTTTTCTGTCCTTCGCTGAAAACCTTATTTAAAATCGCAGAGGTTCTTGGTACTACGGTTTCAAAGCTTACCGACATCGAAGATTAAAGGTTTTTGATCATTGTTTTGAATGAGCGTATTACTTTGACCACTGGTTGAGCACACCTCGATTTCCGCAGGCCCCATATACACCAAAAGGTGCCGCGCAATGCGCGGCACCTTTTCTATTCTCAATGGATAGACTTGGTATGGATGTGAGCCAGTCGGTAATACTCGTCGTAGTCCACTTCTCTGAGGATCTCCTCCAGCTCGCCGTCTCCCATGACGGTGTTGCGGCCGGCGGCATACTCGGCATCCACCCGCTCCTTCATGGCGGCGATCACCGGGGAACGCTTGTCTATGCAATCCTCGCCCGTCAAGCGGAAGTAGCCGTTTGCCCAGTGAGCAATGCCGGCAAGGCCGGAGTGGGAGTCCACCGCCACGGCGGCGGGACGGCCCAGCAGCTTGGCTGTATTGAAAATATTGTAGATTTCCTCATCCTTGAGCAGACCGTCCGCATGGATGCCGGCGCGGGTCACGTTGAAGTTTCGTCCGGTGAAGGGCGAGCGGGGCGGGATCTCGTAGCCCATCTCGTCCTCAAAATACCGGGCGATCTCTGTGATGGTGGTGAGATCCATTCCGTCGGTGGTGCCACGGAGAGAGGCGTACTCCACCACCATGGCCTCGAGAGGACAGTTGCCGGTGCGCTCACCGATGCCCAGCAGGGAGCAGTTGACGCCCGATGCACCGTAGAGCCATGCGGTAGAGGCGTTGGTCACGACTTTGTAGAAGTCATTGTGTCCGTGCCACTCCAGCATATCGCTGGTGACGCCGGCATAGTGGTTCAGGCCGTAAATGATGCCGGGAACGCTTCGGGGAAGCGCCGCACCGGGGTAGGTCACGCCGTAGCCCATGGTATCGCAGGCACGGATACGGATGGGCGTGTTGTACTCCTCACCCAGCTTCACCAGCGCCTCGGCAAAAGGCACCACGAAACCATAGTAGTCGGCACGGGTGATGTCCTCAAAGTGACAGCGGGGACGGATACCCTGCTCCAGCACCTGGCGAATGACCCCAAGGTACTTCTCCATGGCTGAGCGGCGGGTCAGACCCATTTTATTATAAATGTGGTAATCGGAACAGGACACCAGTACGCCCGTCTCCTTGATACCCAGGGATTTGACCAGGGCAAAATCCTTTTCGCTGGCGCGGATCCAGCTGGTCACCTCGGGGAACTCGTAGCCCAGCGCCATGCACTCCTCCACGGCGCGGCGGTCCTTTTCGGTATAGACAAAGAACTCGCTCTGCCGGATGAGGCCCTTGGGGCCGCCCAGCTTGTGCAGCAGCTTGAAGAGATGCACGATCTGCTTCACCGTAAAGGGAGAGGTGGACTGCTG
>JAFTUB010000154.1 GCA_017466495.1 Clostridia bacterium | reverse complement strand
AGCACCTCAAGGCCGGCAATCTTGCCTGCGTCCTTGGTCGCCTGGCGCTGTGCATCCGAGAAGTATGCGGGAACGGTGATGACGGCCTTGGTGACGGTGGTGCCGAGGTAAGCCTCTGCGTCAGCCTTCAGCTTCTGCAGAATCATGGCCGAAACCTCCTGAGGGGTGTAGGCCTTGCCGTCAACGGTAGCCTTGAAGTTGGTACCCATCTCGCGCTTGACCGACATGATGGTGCGGTCGGGGTTGGTGATGGCCTGGCGCTTTGCTACCTGGCCCACCATGCGCTCGCCGGTCTTGGAGAAGGCAACCACCGAGGGGGTGGTACGGGCACCTTCGGGATTGGGGATAACGATGGGCTCGCCGCCCTCGTATACTGCCACGCAGGAGTTGGTGGTACCAAGATCTATACCAATGATTTTTTCCATGTTTGCCATAAGTTATTTCCTCCAATTTATAATTTATTCTATCGTGTGGATATTCGTTCAGTTCGCCACTTTGACCATGGCATAGCGGAGCACCTTGTCGCCCCGGATATAGCCCTTCTGCAGGACCTCAACCACCTCGCTCTCGCCGTACTGCTCATCCTCGATGTGCATCACAGCGTTGTGCAGATTGGGATCGAAGGGCTTGTTCAGTGCCTCGATCTCGGCGATGCCCAGACCGGTGAGCACATCAACAAAGCTCTTGAGGGTCATTGCCACACCCTGCCCCACTGTAGCCGCGTCGCTGTACTGTGCAGCCCGCTCAAGATTGTCGAGCACAGGCAGGATCTTAGTCAGCAGGTCGGCATAGGCATCGGCGTAAAGCCCTTCCCGCTCCTTGGCGGTGCGCTTGCGGAAGTTGTCATACTCTGCCATCATGTGCAGATACTTGTCATTGGCCTCGGCCAGGGCGGCGGCGTTCTCCTCCAGCTTTTTGTTGGCGGCGATCAGCTCTGCCTCCAGGCGTCGGGCTTCTTTCTTCCATTCTTTGTCTTTTTTCTTCGGCTCAGCCTCGGGAACCTCGGTCTCGGCAGCGGTTTCCTGTGCCTCTGCTTCCATCGTCTCCTCGGTCTGTGTCTGCTTATCCTTTTCCTGCATTATGTTCTCCTCCGTTCAGTAGATTCGTTTGGGATTCGTCGCCGTCAAGCATGGACGAGACCTGGGTTGCCAGATGCTCGATCATGGTCACCACGCGGGAATAATCCATTCGGCAGGGACCGATAATGCCGATGGCACCTACGGTATGGCCGCGGCGGTGGACTGTCTTGAAGATCAGGGACGAATTCTGCATCACATCGACCGTGTTTTCGGAACCGATGTAGATATTGACATTGTCGGCCCGTGCCCCCGACACCAGATCCAGGATGTCCTGTTTTTCCTCCAGTGCACCCAAGAGACGCTTGAAACGCCCGATATCGGCGTACTCGGGATACTGCAGCAGGCGGTTGATGCCCTCGAAGCGGACATCGCCGTCATCCAGTTCGCTCATGGTTTCGTAGATGCACTTGATGATGGGATTGACCAGAACCGAATCGATCCCCATGGCCGCCTCCATACGCATGATGGCGGGAAGTGTGATCTGATCGGCGGACAGCCCCGCCAGATTGGCATTGAGGGCAGCGGCCAGCCTTGCCGCCGTCTCCCGGGACGCATCAAATCCCAGGCGGACGAACTTGCTCTTGGCCACCCCCGTGGAGGTTACCATCACCAGAATAAAGCTGCGGGAATCCACCCACACCGTTTCAAACCGGGAGATGGAAGCCGCCGTGGGCTTGGGTTTTACCGAAATACCGGTGTAGTTGGTCAGGGCCGAAGCCAGCTTTGAGGCCTGCTCAAGAATGGTATCGACCTCCGCCTGTTTGACACGCATGAGATTGTTCAGCTCGGCAATCTCCCGCTGGGTCATGGCGTAATGGCTGAGCATGGTGTCCACATAGAATCGGTAGCCAAGCTCACTCGGCACGCGTCCGGCAGAGGTGTGGGGCTGCTCCAGATAGCCCAGCTCCTCCAGTTCCGCCATCTCATTGCGGATGGTGGCCGAGGAATAGGCGATCTGCGCGTTCTGCATGATATAGCGGGAACCCACCGGCTCGCCATTCTCAATGTGCGCATCAATGATCGCTTTTAATATGAGCTTTTTTCGCTCGCTCAATTCGCCGTTGTTCAAACTCATGCGCACACCTCGCTCTCGGATTTTGTATTTTTAGCACTCAAACAGGTGAAGTGCTAAACTATGTATAAAATTTACCACGAATTGCGGGTTTTGTCAAGAAGTAAGTGCGGATATTTTGTGAACTTTTTGTAAATCACAATGGTAAGTGCTAAAAATTCGCATCTTCCGCCCCAATGGCGGGGATAGAACGGAAAAAGGCACGCCGCGCGGATCAGCGCGGCGTGCCTCGCAAAAGAAGCTGCGGCAGCCCTTATAAACGAAGAGATTTAGCGTCCGACACTCCAGCCTGTACCAGGTGCTCATCATGGGCCGCCAGCACAAGCCGATAGCTGCCATCGTCCAGATAATCCACCACCGTCACCGAGGCATTTCCCGGCCACGGGGTCTGGTTGATGGCCTCAATGGGCTGTCCCCGCCATTCGGTAAGCATGGAACGCACGGGTGTGGCATGGGTGAAGAGGGCAATGGTTCGGCCGTCATTCTCCTCAGCCAGCCGACGGAAAGCCAGACGGATGCGGGCAAACAGCTCCCGCACGCTCTCCCCGCCGGGGCAGGCGGCATTGACAAAATCGTGATGCCATGCTTCACGGGCAGGATCACAGCGATCCAGCTCGCTGTGGGGCATCCCCTCCCAATCCCCAACATTGATCTCACGCAGGCCGATGTCCCGGATGATCTCCATCCCCCGCCGCTCGGCGGTGGGACGTGCCGTCATCACCACGCGAAGCAGATCGCTGGAATAGATGCGATCGATGGGGTAAGCATCGAGGAAACGCGCCGTTTCCTCGGCCTGACGCATCCCCATGGGAGTCAGGCTGATATCGGTATGTCCGCAGCAGAAGTGGGCAAGGTTTCCCTCGCTCTGGGCGTGACGGACGGCAATGATTCTGGTCATGAAAATCCCTCTCTTTGACATTTTCTCCCGTCATTATAGCACAGTTTCCGCCGAAATACAACCCTCTTTCCGGCGTTAGTCCGGCTCGATCACAAGAAATGCCGGGCAAGGGTGCTGGTTGCCCTCGTCATATTTTCCGTCATGCAGAAACCCTCGATGCATTGCCTCCCGGATTACCGCAAACAGAATCGCATTTCCACCGTAAAAATACTGCTTCTGCAGGGGAACGCTTTCCAGATGGGCGGGACTTCTCTGCTTTTTGTCCCGCAGGAAGTCGGCATACGCAGTCCTGAGGGCCGCGCTGTCCCACATTTCCCGTTTGGCATCGGCCATGATCCCGCACAGGCAGTTAAATTCCGCCTCGTTCAAGATCGGGATATTGACGCAGGGTCTACCGTTCTCTTCCCTCAGCAGACGGCAGTCGGTCAGCCAGGGAATCAGCTTAAGATATTCGGTGCCGAAGCCCACCGAAGCATGATCGATCCCGCTGTGCAGGATATACAGCAGTCTGGTAACAAGATCGTCCGGATCGTCCCCTTCCCGATGTCCGAACACTTCTTCGGGGAACCGGCAATAACAGCGGCCGGGGAAACCGTCCGCACCGTAAATGTGCAGCCGCAGCAGTCTGCACCCTGCGTAGGACCGGTATTGGGCGAACCGCTCCCCCGAATAGCTGTACCGCCGAAACTCCTCACCGGGTTCCTCTCCATCGCTGACCTGTCCAAAGGCAATCCATCTGCCGCCGTCCCGCCGGAAGGGAAAAATCTGCCTGGTATCGAACATCTCTTCAAAAATGCCGTACAGCCCGTAATCCAGGCAGTTGAAAGCAACGTACAGGGCAAGGGACTCCTGCTCATCGGCAGTGCCGCGTTGATAAAAGTTCTGTGCCCGCAGCTTTCTCAATCCTCCCTCAATGGGTGCCCACAGCAGATCAAACTGCTCCGCGGCAAAGGACTTCTGCGCGGGGATGTACCGTTCCATATCCCGGGTGGTGGAGAGCATAAAATCGGTATAGTACCGATTTCCCGCCTGTTTCATCAGCTCGCCATCCACCAGCCGCCGGATGATGGGCTCCACATAGGCAGCCGGCGTACCGATGGCTTTGGCGATATCCTCTGCCGACAGCGGCTTTGCATATGCCGCCCATAAAATATTCTGTGCCAGCAGGTCATCTTTGACCAGTGACCCGGGCTCGTT
>JAFTUB010000153.1 GCA_017466495.1 Clostridia bacterium | reverse complement strand
GCCCCATTTATGCGCGTCACTTGCTCCGTCTCCCCGTTTTTTTTCCGCCTACCTGGCTTTTGTTTGTGTGCGGAGGACTTTCATACCTGATGATCGGCGGATTGCTGGGGCGGGGAGGCTGGTGCCTGTGCACGGCATGTTATCGGCCTGTGCGTGGATTGCTCTTTCTTGTCGGATTTGCTTTCCTCCGTCTGTGCTGGTATCCGTTGGTTTTCGGTTTACTCGCGCCCCTGGCGGCGTGCGGGGCTCTGTTGTCGGCCCTTTTCTTGGGATCCTGCGGGGTGATTTATTTAAGGCGCTGTCTTGGCGGAGTGCTGCCCATCATGCTGTACGAGTTTGGATGGTGTCTTTTTTTGCTGGTGAATTCTCTTGCCGTGTTTTTCCTAAATTGAGTGCATCTTTTAGTCAGTTCATAAAATTTTGTTGATTTGTCCATCTTTTTTTGTACACAATCTCTTGACAAGAGGGGGAATTTATAGTAAACTGATTACATCACAAACCACAGGAGGTTTATACTTTCATGAAAATTTTACGCAATCTTTCTCTCCTTGCACTCGCCGTTCTCTTTGTCTTTTCCATGGCCGCCTGCGGCGAAGATACCGCTCAGGTTGAGGTCACTGTTACGGTTGAGGCACATGACTATGAGGGAGGGCCCATTGTGCTGGGCGACGTTACCTTTGAGCATGAGAATCCCACTGTTTTGATCGCGCTGGAGCAGATGTGCATCGCACGTGAAGTAGCGCTGGAATATGATACCCTGGGCATCGTGCAGAAGATTGGTGAAGTCGGAACCAAGACCTACACCGATAAAGAAACCGGAAAGAACATGGAGCTTGTTTGGGTTTGGACGCTGAACGGTGAAGAGGTTCAGGGCTTTGCCAATGAGACCGTCATCAAGTCCGGCGATAAGATTGAGTACTTCCAGCATGCGATTGAGAACGAAGAGCAGGAAGTTGTCGATCCTTTCGGTGAAATCACCGGCGAATAAGGCTGATTTTTGACCTTACACAGGGCGCTGCCGCAGGGCAGTGCCCTGTTTCTGTTTCTGATGGAAAATTTTTTGCAAAAAAGTGAAAAAAATACGGAAAAATATAAAGAAAAGTTTGAAATCATAATGAAGATGTGATATAATATAAAGTACAACATTTTATTTGCAAGGCGGACGACCGATGGAAACTGTAACTAACTTTATCAAGCAGTACGTGATCAATCCGATTATGGCGATCACTCTTGTCGATATTTTGGACATCGTGATTTTGGCCTTTCTGTTTTACTTTGCATATCGCTTCATCCGTGACCGTCGTGCGGGGAAGGTAGCTTTGGGTGTGCTGTTGATTTTGTTTATTCTCATCATCAGCTCGGCTGTTGAAATGCACGCCGTCAACTTCGTGCTCAAAAACTTCTATCAGGTGGGCATTATGGCTCTGCTCATCGTTTTCCAGCCGGAGCTGCGTGCCGCGCTGGAGAAGGTGGGAGCTACTCCTATGGCCGGCCTGAAAAATATTGCCGAACAGAAGGATGCCGAACAAACCGCTGAGGCGATCAATTCCATTGCCGATGCAGTTTGTGCGCTGTCCCGGGAGAAGACCGGTGCGCTGATCGTTCTTGAGCGCAGCACTAAGCTTGGGGAATACATCAAGAGCGGCGTTGTGGTCAACGCCCAGATCAGTTCCTTCCTGCTGCGCAATATTTTTTTCAACAAGGCGCCCCTTCATGACGGCGCAGTGATCATCCGTGAGAATCGGGTCCACGCCGCGGGGTGCTTTCTTCCCCTGTCCACGCATACCGATATCGTCAAGGACCTGGGAACCCGTCACCGTGCCGCCATCGGCATGAGCGAGATCAGCGATGCCGTAGTGATCGTGGTATCCGAGGAGACGGGAACCATTTCTCTGGCCTATGAGGGAACTCTCCGCCGTAATTTCACTTACCGTACTTTGAAGCAGGCGCTGCTCTCCATTCTTGAACCCGGCGGAAATTCCAAAGGGCAGGGCGGCGGCCGCTCCCATCTCCGTTTCGGTCGGAATAAGACCGAAAACACTTCTGCTTCTGATGAGCAGAAGAATGCAGAATCCCGGGAAAAGGAGGATTAACGGATGAAACAGGACAATCAGCAGGACGTAAAGCTCACCGCCGAAGCGGCAGAGCCGAATGCTCAGGTCAACGACGGCGCGGATGATTATGCTGTGCGCACGGGAAAAGTGCAGGATATCATCGCCCGTGTCCTCTGTGCCCTTGCGGCCGTTATTCTGTGGCTCTATGTCATGAGTATTGATACTCCCAACTGGGAAAAAACCTTCACCGGGATCACGGTGAACATTGAAAACGAAGCACAGCTGGCCGAAAACTACAACATGTCTGTGATCAACGGCTTCAATAACACCGTCAGTGTTACCGTCAAAGGCACCAAAAATGACGTTAACAAGTGCACCGCGGCCGATTTGCGTGCCTATGTGGATCTGCTGGGCGTTGATGAATCGGGCCGCCATCAGCTTTCTGTCACTGCCTTGGCCGATGCGGGACTCACGGTGGTGGATGTTTCCCCCAGTACGATTTGGGTCTATACCGATCAGATCGAGACCAAGACCGTCAAGGTGGATGTAGCTCTGTATTATCAGATTGCCACCAACCTGGGGCTTGGTGCTACCGAGACCAATATCCAGGAGGTAACGGTGGAAGGACCGGCGGATGTGCTGGAAACCATTGCCTGTGCCAGAGCTGAGCTTGACTTGGGGCAGATCACTACCAGCATGACGCAGCGCGCCCAACTGACCCTGGTGGATCATAACGGCAATCCCATCACCAATCCCTACGTCAAGAGCGATGCCACCGATGTTCTCGTCACCGTTCCGGTTTACGTTTACAAGACTGTTCCCGTAACGGTGTCGTTCAAGCACGGTTATCTCAACAGTGAGAACGCCAATGTCAACATCACGCCGTCTCAGATCACCGTGAAGGGAGATCCCCAGTTGTTGGAGGACTTCGACTCCTATCCGCTCATCGAATTGGACGATACCAAGGTGACCGACAATTATTCCCGTTTGGTCAAGCTGACCCTTCCCGATGGGATCAGCGATGCCGACAGGATCGGCAATGTTACCGTGACGGTGACCCATGTGGGCACCTCCACCAAGCCTATGACGGTGGAAACCGATGATTTCCAGGTGATCGCACCCAACGGGATGGAATACTCCTTCATGGATGATATTTTCAACTTTGTCCTCCGCGGCCCCGATTCGCTGATTACCCGTGTTCGGCCCGAACACATCAAGGTGACGGTGGATCTTACCCATTACGCACAGATGAGCGGCCCGGCGGATATCCCCGTGACCATTGCCCCCACCAGCTCCGCGTTGGTGGGCAAGGTCTATGCCGAGGGCACATACAATATTCAGGTACAGCTGAACGGATGAAACACGAAACGGTAGAATTGCTGATCTCCGATCTGCGCATCGGGATCGACGAAAAGGATGAGTCTGCCGCCCTCAAGGCTGCGGCTCGCAAGCGTCTGCAGAAGGCAGGCATCCACACAGCGCCCTTGACCTGTCGTCTATATAAGCGCTCCATTGATGCGCGTCGGCGAGGGGGCGAAGGCATTGTCTTCGTGTGCCAGGCGATGGCGGAGCTTCCCGCATTGAACTTGCCTTCGGCACAGCGGCTGAAGGATGAAAAGATTACCCCCGTAGACCGTGAGCCCATGGTCATCACCCGGGGGAAAACGCCCCTGCGTCACGCTCCCGTGGTGGTGGGCATGGGGCCTGCCGGCCTGTTTGCCGCCCTTCTGCTGGCAGAACAGGGCTGCAGCCCGATTCTCCTCGAACGAGGTGATCCCGTGGCGGAGCGGGCCGCACGCGTTGAGGCCTTCCTGCGGGGCGGCGACCTGGATCCCGAGTCCAATGTCCAGTTCGGTGCGGGCGGGGCCGGGACCTTCTCGGACGGCAAGCTGGTGACGCGGATCCATGATCCCCTCTGCCGCTATGTGCTGGAACGTTTCCGGGAATTTGGTGCCCCTGAGGAGATCCTTTGGCGTGCCAAGCCCCACATCGGTACCGATCTGCTCCGAGAAGTCGTCTCCAACATGGCCGACAAGATCACGGCCCTCGGCGGAACGATTCGCTATCGCTGTCGGCTGGATGATATCCGCTGCGAGGCGGGAGAGGTGGTGGCCGTCACCAACTGCGGCGACATCCGCACCTCGGCGCTGATCCTGGCGCCCGGGCACAGCGCAAGAGATACCTAGGCCATGCTTATGGCGCGGGGCTTTGCCATCGCGCCAAAGCCTTTTTCTGTGGGAGTTCGCATCGAGCATCTGCAGGCCGATATTGACCGCGCCCTCTTCGGCGACCTGGCGGGGCATCCTGCCCTTGGCCGTGGGGAGTACGCGCTGTCCGATACTACCGGGGAGCGGGGCGTGTATACCTTCTGTATGTG
>JAFTUB010000152.1 GCA_017466495.1 Clostridia bacterium | reverse complement strand
CTACGTTGGTCAGACCGTGCTCGCGCCAAAGAAGCCCCGAGATAATATGCTCCCCCGAATGATTCTACATCCGGCGCAGACGGAGCTCGGTATCGATTTTTCCCTCAACCGTGCTGCCTATCGGAAGAGGAGAATCTACCAAATGCCAAAGCTCGCCGTTTTCCTCCCGCATCCCGCGGACGGGGAGTGAGCCGAGGTTTCCGCAGTCCGCGGCCTGTCCGCCGCCGCCGGGGAAAAAGGCAGTGCGGTCAAGGCGAAGGGCAAAGCCGTTTTTTTCGGGGATGCAATCGAGGACGGTGGCAGAGAAGTCAGCGCAATGTCCGTTGTCGTAGAGTCGTTCTGTCATGGTGTCATTCCTTTCCGAAGTGGACTTTCATGGAGAAGCTATCGCCGCATCGGGGACAGCGAACGGTGTGCTCGCCGCGGCGACGGGGAAGCCGAAGTGTCGCCCGGCAATGGGGACATTTGTGGTAAACATGGGTGCGGCAATCCCGCAGGCGGTTGTAGGTAAGGGTGAAAAATCCTGTGATCTTGCGCCAAATCCGCAGAAACGCCTCATTTTCCCGCCGCCGCGCCGGAATATTGCGGGAAAAACAGCGGAAGAGCATCCATACCGCGTCAGCCAGCAAGAACACCGAGAGGATGTGCCATCGGGTCAACAGATGTAAAACGGCCAAAACAAGATAAAGGATCAAAAGGGCATTGCCCAGCTGATCGTTTCCGTATCGACCGTACATAAATTGCATGAGTTTTTGTTTGAGTTTTTCCATATCATTTCACTTTCCCGGGGAGCTTCCCGCATAATTACCTCATAGTTTACCATAGGATTGCGGCGTGGGAAGGAATAGTCCGCAACTTTTTTTCGGATAATTTGTGAAATTTATGTATGCGTGGGATAGGGGTATTATACACCAAATTCTTTTCTATGTCAAATGAAAAGAAATTTTGAATATTTTTTTCTCTCGCTTGACAGAAAAACCTAACTGTGTTAAAATCTAACCGTGTTAGCAAAAATAGGAGGACGACCATGAAGGACGGCATTACCAATCTGTTTATTCAGCGGTTTTCTCTTTTGATGAAGCTGGGGCGGCCAAGGTTGTACGGCAGCTTCACCAAGGGGGAGATGCGAGTTTTGAGTTACCTTTATCAGCAGGAGGAGCCGGTTCAGCCCGGTGAGCTGTGTCAGATCCTGGATGCCAGCTCGGCGCGGGTAGCGGCGGTGCTGAAGCGGCTGGAGGGTAAGGGACAGATCCAGCGGCAGATGGATACCGATGACCGCCGGAAGATCCTTGTCTGCATCACGCCGGCGGGGCATCGACTGGTAGAAGCCCGCCGCGGAGAGATGCACAACTATATCGCCGAGATCATTGACCGCCTGGGAGAGGACGATGCCCGTGAGGGCCTTCGCATCCTTGCTCGGATTTTGGATATCGCAGAGCAGATGGAGTCTGCAGACGGCGACACTGCCGCCGGCGGACAGGGAGGAAAGCTCCATGGATAATATGCAGATTCAACAGACACACAAATATGCGCTCGGAATCGACATCGGCTCCACCACCGCAAAGCTGTTCCTGCTTGAGGGGGGGAGACCGGTCTTTTCCTGCTATGCCCGCCACTTCTCTCAGGTGCGGCAGAAGACCCTGGAGCTTTTGGAGGGTCTGCGGGAACGGCTTACCGGACAGCGGCTGGTGATCTCGATTTCCGGTTCTGCCGGGCTTGGCCTGGCACGGGCGGCAAACCTGCCCTTTGTGCAGGAGGTGTTTGCTACCTGTGAAACGGTACGCCGCCTCATTCCCGATGCCGCCTCTGTAGTGGAATTGGGCGGAGAAGATGCTAAGGTCATCTTTTTTGCCGGAGGAACCGATGAGCGCATGAACGGATCCTGTGCAGGCGGGACGGGTGCTTTCATCGATCAGATGGCGACACTGCTCAACGTCACCCCTGATGAGTTGGATGCCCTCAGCCTCAACCACCGACGGATTTATCCCATTGCTTCCCGCTGCGGAGTTTTTGCCAAAACCGATATCCAGCCCCTGCTCAATCAGGGCGCGGCCAAGGCAGACATTGCCGCCAGCATTTATCAGGCCGTGGTAAATCAGACGGTGGCGGGGCTGGCCCAGGGACGGCGGATCGAGGGAAAGGTGGTTTTCCTCGGCGGGCCGCTCTACTATAACCGCGGCCTTCGTGCGCGGTTTGTGGAAACCCTCGGCCTTGACGGCACCCGCGGAGAAGCCGTATTCCCCGAATACGGCCTTTATGCCGTGGCCTTGGGGGCCGCGATCTACGCCGACCGCCAGGCGGGAGAGGGAGAGGAGATCGCCTTTGAGGCTTTGCTTGATGCCATCGGCCGCGCCGCAGGGCAAAGCGAAAGCCCTGTTTCCCACGCCGAACCGCTTTTTGCCGACGAAGCAGAATATGAAGCCTTCCGTGCCCGTCACGCCAAAGCCACGGTGCCCATGGCCGATCCCGCTGATTATTGCGGAGATGCCTACCTGGGTATCGACTGCGGCTCTACCACCACTAAGCTGGTGCTGCTCTCGGCCGACAAAAAGATCCTCTATACATATTATAACTCCAACGAAGGCGACCCGGTAACGGTGGTGCGTCACCAGCTGGCAAAGATCTACCGCCTGTGCGGCGACCGGGTGACGATCCGGGGGTCTGCGGTGACGGGGTACGGTGAGGAGCTGATCCGCCATGCCTTCCACGTGGATGCCGGGTTGGTGGAAACCATGGCCCATTATACCGCGGCGGCAGATTTTCTGCCCGAGGTGGATTTTATCTTGGATATCGGGGGACAGGACATTAAGTGCTTCCAAATCCGGGGCGGGGCCATTGACAGCATTATGCTCAACGAAGCCTGCTCCTCGGGATGCGGCTCCTTCATTGAAACCTTTGCCCGCTCCATGGGCTACAACGTAGAGGAATTTTCCCGCCTCGGGCTTTTCGCCGCCGCACCGGTGGAGCTGGGAAGCCGATGCACGGTGTTTATGAATTCCTCGGTAAAGCAGGCCCAGAAGGATGGGGCAGGTGTGGGAGATATCTCCGCCGGCCTGTCCATGAGCGTGGTGAAAAATGCGCTCTATAAAGTCATTCGCGCCGCTTCTCCCGAGGAGTTGGGACGGCATATCGTGGTACAGGGCGGAACCTTCTACAACGATGCCGTTCTGCGCAGCTTCGAGCGGGAGCTGGGCTGTGAGGTCATCCGTCCCGCCATTGCGGGGCTGATGGGGGCATACGGCGCCGCCCTCCACGCAAGATCCCTGGGGCTTGCCCAGTCGGAATTGCTTGACGCAGATGCCATTGCAGCCTTTACCCATACCTCCCGCTCGGCGGTGTGTCGGGGATGTACCAACCATTGCCACCTCACCGTCAACCATTTCCCCAACGGAGAGAAGTTCATCTCGGGAAATAAGTGCGAGAAGGGCGGACTGGGTGGGGAAGGCGCAGTGGAAACGTTGCCCAACCTGCACCAGTTTAAGCGGGAGAAGATCTCGGCACTGCGCCCCATCAAGGGCAAGCGGGGACGCATCGGCATCCCTCGCGCCCTGGGCATCTATGAGCTGGCACCCCTTTGGCACGGTATCTTCACGGCACTGGGGTATGAGGTTATTCTTTCCGATCCTTCTACCCGGGAGATCTATGCCGCGGGGCAGTACAGCATCCCTTCCGATACCGCCTGCTACCCGGCCAAGCTGATGCACGGCCATGTGGAAAAGCTGCTGGAGATGGGGGTGGATGCCATCTTCTATCCTTGCCTTACCTATAATGTGGATGAGGGGCAGGGGGACAATCACTACAACTGCCCGGTTGTGGCTTATTATTCCGAGCTGCTGGCGGGGAATGTGGACTCCCTTTCGGGAACGAAATTCCTCTATCCCTATCTCAACATCAACAAGCCCCGTGAACTTGCCCGGGAGCTGTATCGGTTCTTTGCGGCGGAACTTGAACCCATCCCAATGCGGGAGATCCGCGCCGCGGTCAAAGCCGGCTTTGCAGCCTATGATGCCTATATGCGGGATGTGCGCAGGGAAGGGGCCTGCGCCCTTGCCTATGCCCGTGCCCGCGGTCTGCGGGTGATGATCCTGGCGGGGCGGCCCTATCACATTGATCCCGAAATCGGTCACGGCATTGACCGCCTGGCCGCGTCCCTTGGCTTTGTTGTCCTGACCGAGGATAGCCTGGCTCTGCCCCGGTCACCGGTGCAGGTGGATGTGCTCAACCAGTGGACCTATCACGCCCGTCTTTACGCCGCCGCAGAATTTGCGGCCCAAAATCGGGATGTGGAGCTTGTCCAGCTGGTGTCCTTCGGCTGCGGCATTGATGCCATTACCACCGATGAAGTCCGCGCCATCCTGGAGCGGGCAGGGAAGCTTTATACGCAGATCAAAATTGACGAGATCACCAACCTCGGCGCTGTAAAGATTCGTCTGCGCAGTCTGCTGGGGGCTCTGGATAAACGGGAAACGGAGGAAAATCATGGCTGAGACAACCTACCCGCGCTTTACCGAGGAAATGTGCCAAACCTATACCATCCTCGTGCCCACCATGCTGCCCATGCACTTCCGCTTCATTATCAAAATCATGGGACTCTACGGCTACCGCGCCGAGCTGCTGGAAACCTCCGGGCCGCACATTGCCGAAACCGGCGTGAAGTATGTGCACAACGATACCTGCTATCCCGCGATCTTAGTCATCGGGCAGTTCATCGATGCCCTGCAGTCGGGAAAATATGACCCGCATAAGGTTGCGCTGATGATTTCGCAAACGGGAGGAGGATGCCGCGCGTCCAATTACATCTCTCTGCTTCGCAAGGCCCTCATCAAGGCGGGCTTCGACTACGTTCCCGTCCTCTCCTTCAATATCGCAGGCCTGGAGAAGGACTCGGGCTTCAAGCTTACCCTGCCCATGCTTCATCGCATGGCCTACGGCGTTCTTTACGGCGACCTGCTGATGCTGCTCAAAAACCAGTGCCAGCCCTATGAGGTCAAGGCGGGGGAGAGCGAGGCTCTGGCTCTTGCCTGGACCGATCGCCTGGTGAAGGAGCAGAGCGAGCGGCGGATCAACTACCGCCGGGTCAAGGAGAACTACCGTGCGATCCTGCGGGACTTCTCTGCCATCGAATGCAGAGAAGAGCAGCGGGTCAAGGTGGGCATTGTGGGGGAGATTTTTGTCAAATATTCCCCCCTGGGCAACAATAATCTGGAGGATTTTCTCCTGTCCGAAGGTGCGGAGGTTGTGGTGCCGGGACTCACGGATTTTGCCTTGTACTGTGTGTACAACACCCTGGTGGATCGGGAGCTTTACGGACGCAGCAAGCTCATCGCCCCCATCTACCGGTTGGCCTACCGTATCCTCACCCAAAAGCAGGAGGATCTCATCCGCATTGTGCGGGAAGAGAGCCGCTTCACGCCCCCCGGATCCTTCCGGCATACCTGCACCCTCACCCGGGACTACCTCAACGTCGGGGTGAAAATGGGAGAGGGCTGGCT